>CAZDEU010000353.1:0-1517 GCA_964504265.1 uncultured Bacteroidales bacterium | reverse complement strand
ACTTTCTATTTGTAAATTAAGCATAGCTATATCTTTTTTAAGCTCTATATATTCCTCAGATTCTATTTTTCGTTTTTTAAACCACATTTTAACCTCTCTATTTCCTCATTAGCATTAAAAAGCTCTCTAGTAACTACGCTTAATTTATTTTCATAAACCTTTAAACGATTTTCGTAAATAGTTTTTTGCTCTTTCATTTCTATTAATCTTGCTTGAACAATTTTACTTAATGAGAGCTCCGGATTTTTGTCTAAGAACTGCGCCAACTCTTCCGGAATAGACACCGATTTAATAACGTTTATGGCCATTTTATTATTAATTTTTATTTTTAATTATTAACTTTCTAGGAAAAAAGGGTTAATAAATATATCGTTTTTATATAATATTATATAAAAAGTGTCAATATATATATATATGAGTTAATTATTATTAATAATTAATTTTATTCGCTCCAGCCATAAAAATTAACTGCGTAACTGTCGCTTGCTACTGCTGCTGCGCTTAAAGTCATAGTAATCACATTAGAATTTAAGGCAATAGGAACAACAAATGTTATAGATGTTACTGGAATAGTGAAATTATCGTTTATTTGTCTATAAATTGACCTACCGCTTCCAAATTCTGTAAAACTTATGTTATTAACATTATTAGGCCATACAGAAATAATTAAATTTGTGAGATAATATTTTTTTGATGTGTCATTTCCTAGCTGATAATTAAAAGAAGTTTCTCCTCCAACACAAGTAGTTAAAAAATTTGCGTCAAAAGGTGTCTGTGGATTCAAAATATATTCTTTAGCTCCAGCAGCTGTCTTAGAATATGTCTTATAACTTACCCCTTTATCGTCATATTCGGGTTTATCTATCTCTTTAGGAGCTATAAAATCAATATTAGAAGTGTCCGACGCTGGTTTATAGACTTTGTAGCTTACCATTTAAGCTCCTATGCGGAGCTTTCAAGCTCAAAACCTTTAAATCCAGCAGTAAAAGAAGCAGTTCCGGCAGCATAACTAAACGAAGGAATTTCTATTGTAGTGTTTTTTTCCAATTCTAAAGGCGGATTAAAATAAATTGTGTCTCTTACATCTTGCGCTGTTGTTACTAATACTGGAACAACGAGTATTCTCGTAGAAGCTCCTCCTTTAGGTGTTACTGTAATAAAAAAAGCGCCGGTTGATTTATCGTTTGCGGCATCTTTAACAATTGCTATACTTGCTGCAGTCAAAAATGTCCTTTTTATAGATGAAGTTGTTTTCATAGTAACACTACTGCCTAATGTTGCTGTATAAGATCTATAATCACTGAATTCTGTAAATTTTAATAAGATTGGATTAGTTTCAAAAGTAGGAACTATCTTTTCTGCTAATTCGTTGGGTGTTTTATCTACATTTTGTTGTATTCCAGCATTAGTTGCTAATCCTTTTGTTACATCGCTATTGTATATTTTCGCCATTTGAATATAAAAGTTGAGACCGGCGCCTGAGTTACTCTGTCCCCCAGACGCCAGTGACTATGAAA
>CAZDEU010000352.1:0-1519 GCA_964504265.1 uncultured Bacteroidales bacterium | reverse complement strand
GGCTGTATAATATTTGTTGGGGTGTTTAAATACACTCCAACATTATTTTTGGCAAAAAAAATTGCAATTAAATCAAACTTGCTATAAAATAGTGTTGTAAAAAATATTTTAAAGGAGTTGATTTAATTGCATACTAATAATACTATAAAATTGTTAAAATTACAAGGTAAAAATATTAAAATTGATAAAGAAGTTATAAATGATAAAAACAATACTGCTACTTTCTTTATTTCTAAGAAAATTATTGAGTCTTCTTGTCCTTGTTGCAAATCTAAAACAAGGAGAATTCATGATTACAGATTACAAAAAATTAAGCACTCACCTCTAAATGGTTACAAAACTACTCTTATACTTAAAAAGGCTAGATTACTTTGTACCAATTGTGGAAAAAAATTCTATATGAATTACAATGATATTGTTACACCAAAATTCAGATCTTCTAATGAACTTTTTAATAAAATTATTGAGGACTTACAAAATACTTCTTGCACTTTTAAAGAAGTTGCAAAACTTAATTTTGTTTCTTCTGGTGTTGTAACTAGATATTTAAAATTTTTCACTTATTTAATGCAATGGGAAAACATTACTACTTTACCTAAACATATTGGTATTGACGAATTTAAAGGCAATTGTGATGACTCTAAATATTTATTTCATATCTATGATTTAGATACTAGTCAAACTGTATACATTCTTAGGACTAGAAAATATTATGATTTACTTGAATTTTTTAATACTATTCAAAACAGAAATGAAGTTGAAATTGTTACAATGGATTTATATGATACCTTTAGAAATGCTATTAAAGCAAAATTTAAAAATGCTACTATTATTGCTGACAGATTTCATTATACTCGTATTGTTGCTAAAGCTATGGATGAATTAAGACGTGAGATTTGGCGTAAATCTTCAGGTGATCAAAAAAAATATTGTAAACATCTTAAATTATCTCTTTTAAAAGATATTGAAAAAGTTTCTAGTAGTTATATTATTCATCATGAAGCCAAACTTAACTCAGCATTTGATTTATCAGCTAAGTTAAAATATGGATATCAGCTTTATCAGAGTTTTCTAAGAATTAAAGATGGTGATACATTCGAAGAAAAATGTAAACGTTTTAGTGACTGGTTATCTGACGCTGAATCTTCTACAATAAAAGAATTTAAATCAGCAGCTGAAACACTACTTAGATGGAGTAAAGAAATCGTTAATTCTTTTAAATATACTTACACAAATAGTTCTACAGAAGGAAAAAATAACAAGATTAAGGTCATTAAACGTACATCTTATGGCTTTAGAA
Organism: uncultured Bacteroidales bacterium; assembly: GCA_964504265.1. GTDB lineage: Bacteria > Bacteroidota > Bacteroidia > Bacteroidales > JAKIYJ01 > JAKIYJ01. The sequence continues at coordinate 219 of CAZDEU010000352.1, read as the reverse complement.
ACTTAGCAAATTTTAGAGCTAGAATTAAATTACGTGATGTTAAAGTTTAAATCAAAATATTATATTTTACATAATTCTCCAAATTAAGTTTGGAGCTTTTGTGTTATCTTCAATTAGCTTTTTTGGTTAAAAATCGGAGATGAATTTTAAATTCATCTCCGATTTACTGTTTCTAAGTCTTTTTGGAATTTTACACCCCAACTATTGACAAAGAATCAA
>CAZDEU010000351.1:0-1522 GCA_964504265.1 uncultured Bacteroidales bacterium | reverse complement strand
ATCCATTATAAATATTTATTTGGTTATCAACATAATAACCAGAAATAACAGCTTTGTTCAAAAACAATAGCTCTAATAAAATAGTACTAGAAGGAGCAATAGCGATATCAGATTCAATAGCAAGCTGTTTGATTTTTTCAGAAGTTACATTATGAAAGTGAAATATATTTTTTCCCTCATTTTTTATTAAGTATAACTTTAATTCATTCAAATATTTGTAGCCACTTCCTGTAATTATATTGATTTTATCAAACATATTTAAACCAACAATATATTCAGAATATAATTGAGTTAGATTAAAAATATCGGAACCTCCAAAAACTATAAGAATAGATTTAGGTAATTCTGATATATTGGTACTTTTGAGATTATTTTCACGAAAAATCTTTTTCACTAACGAGTATTCCGGACCTAAAAGCAATTTAGTATAAACCTCTTTCGAGAAATCATTTTCATTTAAACCGGGAGCATGATTAATTACTAAATCTGCCACATAATGCTTGTCGTGCATATCGTCTATACATACCAATTTGCAACCTTTAGCTTTAATCTTTTTTTGATATTCAGTAGTAAAATAATAATTGTCGAGTACAACAATTTCATTTCCTTTTAAATACGTTAAAAACAGATTAAAATGCGAATCATCTTCCGGCAAATTTATTAGGCTATGGCATATTTTTTCAATTTCAACAATTTGCTGTTGCGTTGGTTGGCACATAGCAAAAATGCAATTGAAATCTTCGTTTAGCATTTCGGCAAGTGCCAGAGTACGGTTAAAATGCCCCATGCCAGTGTTTGAATTACCATCAGCACGAAAGATAATTGTTGGGTTATCCATTTAACAATTTATATTTAATTTCTGCTAAGTTCCAATCTGTTTCATTATCAATGTCTTGAACTTCAAGTTCAGATAAAATAACAGCACCTGAATTTTCACAAAATAATTTTTTTTCGTTAATCAAAACATCTGTTTTTAAGAAATAAAATTGACCAGCATCATGATAAATTGCTTCTAAATCTTGTGAACGTGTATTCATATATTCATCGTTTAGCATTTTAATTCTATTATTACAAAATTTCAACCCTCTTTGTGGCGGATACGAATATTTAACAACAGGAAATAATGAGCTAAGATTCTCATTTAAAAATTTGTTATATGCTTCATTTAATTTTTTTGATGAAATAAGTGGGGAAGTTGGATATATACAACACAAATTTTGAAAAGTAATTTGAATAGTTTTATATATACTAACAACCTCAACTAATACATCTGAAGTACCTGCGAAATCATCAGCATTTTCCTTACTTCTCATAAAAGGAACATTTGCGCCATATTTCAAAGCAACATCAGCAATTTCAGCATCGTCTGTTGACACCATCACCTCATCAAAGAGTTCACTTTTTAAAGCAATTTCAATAGAATAAGCAATAATAGGCTTGCCCAAAAAATCCTTAATATTTTTTCGTGGTATTCTTTTACTTCCGCCACGGGCTGGGATAATTGCGAGATTTTTCATAATTC
>CAZDEU010000350.1:0-1547 GCA_964504265.1 uncultured Bacteroidales bacterium | reverse complement strand
CGATTTGCTTGTTGGTGCTGGCTTCCCGCCCGATGATATTATTTTTGACCCTAATATTCTTACTATTGGAACTGGTCTTAAAGAACATTCTCATTATGCTGTCGATTATCTTAATGCAGTTAAATGGATTAAGGAAAATCTGCCTTTTGCTAAGATAAGTGGTGGTATCAGTAATCTTTCTTATGCTTTTAGAGGTAATAATCTGATTCGCGAAGCTCTGCATTCGGTTTTTCTTTATCATGCTATTAAAGCGGGACTTGATATGGCTATTGTTAATGCAGGTTCTTTGCCTCTTTACGATTCTATTCCTCATGTGTTGAAAAAACTTTGCGAAGACCTGATTTTTAATAAAAATGATAATGCCGCCAATTTACTTATAAATTATGCTTTACAGCACAATATTTACGAAACAGACAATTATAATCTTAACGAAAAAAATATAGTTTTAAACGCTAATGATAGATTACTTATATCAATTATTAACGGAAACGATGAGAGTATTTTTTTAGATATTGATGAATTGTTGAATGAAAATATAGCACCTCTTCAGATAATTGATGAAATATTAATGAAAGGTATGGGCGAAGTGGGCGAAATGTTTGGTAATGGTAAAATGTTTTTACCTCAGGTGCTTAGAAGTGCCAGAGTTATGAAAAAAGCTGTCGCTAAACTTGAACCTCTTCTCAAAAAAGATGATTCTAATATGTCCGATAAAAAACGTATTGTTCTTGCAACGGTTAAAGGCGATGTTCACGATATTGGAAAAAATATTCTTTCTGTTATTTTGTCCTGTAACAATTTTGATGTTATTGATGCAGGTGTTATGGTTCCTGCCTCCGAAATTATTGAAAAAGCTATAGAATTTGATGCTGATGTTATTGGTTTAAGCGGACTTATTACTCCTTCGCTTGATGAAATGATTTTTGTAGCTAAAGAAATGGAAAACAAAGGATTGAGAATTCCTTTGATGATTGGCGGTGCTACAACTTCGGCTGTTCATACCTCTACTAAAATTGCTCCGGTTTATTCAGGAAAAGTTTTTCATGTAAAAGATGCGTCGCAGGCACCTAAAATTATTAATGATATTTTGTCTGAAAATAATTTTAATAATATTTCTGAAAACAAAAATATTGATTCAAATATTATATATATTTCATTAGAACAAGCTCGCAACAATGCTTTTCAATCTGATTTTTCAAATATTCATAAAACTAAATATGTTGGAATTAAATATATAAATGAGACAATTGAAAATTTAATAAAATGGATTGATTGGACTGCGTTTTTAAGAGCTTATAGAATTAATGGACGATATCCAGAAATATTAAACCATAAAATTAAAGGTAAGGAAGCTGAAAGATTAATAGATGATGCAAATAAAATGCTTATTTATATTTCTGAAAACAATATTTTAAAACCATCAGGAGTATTTGGAATTTTTAATGCAAAAAGTTTTAAAGATGATGTTGTTATTTTTAACGAAAATTATTCCAAATTAATTGCAAATCTTCATTTTTTGAGAAATCAGGAATTAAAACAAAATAGTG
>CAZDEU010000349.1:0-1551 GCA_964504265.1 uncultured Bacteroidales bacterium | reverse complement strand
TTATGTAAACACTTGAAATAAAGACTTGAGTCGTTTACAAAGTAAATTTGATTGAATTTCAAGCTCTTTTATAAAATTTTGACAAGTTGTTTGAGCTGCAATAGCTTGATGAATAGCTGTTTGAGCTAAAGCAATTATTTGATTATGAGCTAATTTAGAGCAGTCTACAATAGCATTTACTACAATGCTTTGAAGTGCAGAAAAAGCAAAAACATTATTAGAGGACTTGTCAGAGTTTGCATTAAAAACACCTTTTGAATTAACTTGAATTAGAGATACAGCAAAACAATTATTAGCAATGTGAGTAAATGTTGCTAATCTTATACCAACAATGAAAATGCTATGAGATGTTTCGGCTTGATTATCTGTTCCACTTGAAAGATTAGCCCTTGCTTATGGTCAAGTTTTATCAAAATGAAGACTACAATGATGAGAATTAAAACAATTTACAGAAGCTTGAGTGCCATTAATTGAAACTTTATCAAAACAATTATGAGTAAGTGCTTGAGAGTTTTATAAAATGATGGAAGCTTGAAAAGTTTCCGCAGTTGATGTAACAAAGGCTTTTGAAACAATGACCTCTGAATGAGGAAAATTTGGTAATTTAATGGAGCAACAAAGTAAAACCCTAGCTTGAATGTGGAGTAATTTAAAAGATAGTATTACAAAACTTTGAGAGAGTCTTTGAACATCTTTGCTTCCTATGTTAAAAGCTTGAGTTGATAATATTTTAATATTAGTTGACACATATTGAAAAGCAGTTTTAACAATTACAACAGATACAATTAGTCTTATATCTTGATTAATATGAGATTTTATAAATACAACAAATATATTATTTAATTCACTTAATCAATCATCACAAGATACTTGAAATGAAATTCAAACAACATTTTGACAAAAATTATTAAAAGTATTTTCTTATGTTATAGCTTGAATACAATGAGTTATATTTGCCTTTAAAACATTATGAGCTTATATATTTACTAATATATCTAATAATGCAAAGAAAATAGCTTTATTTTGAAGTATTATATGAGATTTTGGAACACAAGCACTTTGAATATTTAAAGCAGTTTGAAGTAATATTTGAATAGCTTTTATGAAGGGTATTAATACTGCTATATGAGGTATTAATAAAATGATAGAACTTATAAATAATATTCCTTGAGTAAATTTAAAAAAAATTTGAGCTGTTTGATGAGATTTGGAACTAAAAGAAATAAAATGGAAAAGTCCTTTAGAGTGATTTGATGCTAAAATGGCAAAAACAAATTCTGAAATAGCTGACAATTGGAGTATTTTAACTGATTATATTACAGTTGAGTTTGATAAAATGGCAGACTCTATAGATAAAAGAAATAAAGATATTTTAAATTCTACAAAATCAAATGTAACAAGTACTAATAAAGAGATCGCAAAAATAGATTATTCAAAAATACTTTGAACCACTCCTACAAATTGAACTTGATGAGCTAAAAAACAAGCAGACGATCTAATTAAAATAAAGCAAAAAGAATTAGAAGAAAAGGCTAAATTAGAGGTTTTAGC
>CAZDEU010000348.1:0-1551 GCA_964504265.1 uncultured Bacteroidales bacterium | reverse complement strand
TGGTGTGAGAGGCTCTCCCCGCTAATCCTTATTGGCGGGGCGGTCTACTCGATTACCATACGTTAATTATTTTTATTTATCAGGTTTACAATTACTTTAGTCATTATGTTTTTTTCTTCAGGTTTACTGACGGCTATCATTAAAGTTAATGCTACTAATGCATTATCAGCAATTCTCTTGTTTCCATTGATGTCAAATAATACTCCGTTTTTTTCCATAAAGTAGAGAAATAAAAGTGCTGCAATACGCTTATTCCCATCGGAAAAAGAATGATTTTTAGTGATAAAGTACAATAAATTTGCAGCTTTCTCCTCTATGCTCGGATACAAATCTTTTCCGCCAAATGTTTGGTAAATTGTTGATATTGAACTTTTAAATGAATCATCTTTTTCATTTCCAAACAAATTGCTGTGACCATAAGTTTTTTTAACTTCAATTATTTGCTTCATTGCCTCCTCGTATGTTAAAAGGTATGTTTCTTTGCCTGTCGTATCTTTTATTTCAAGTTTATGATAATCATATTGATCTAAAATATCCAACGCATAAGCATAATCTGAAATTATTTTTAATAAACCAACGCTCTCATCATTTGTCAAAGATTTGTAATTTAAAATTTCTCCTAAAATCTTTACAGACTTTTTTAATTCTTTAAGTTGTTCATTTTCCGCCTTTAACTTCTTTTCATTTAAAGCATAACCTTTTAACAAGTAATCGCTTAAAATTCTATTTGCCCAAATACGAAACTGCCGTCCTCTTTCTGAATTTACTCTATAACCTATTGATAAAATTACATCTAAATTATATATCCCAATTTGCCGAGTTATAGTTCTTTTCCCCTCCTTTTGAACTTGTGCAATTTTTGCACTACTTGAATTTTTATCTAATTCGTTTGTTTTATATATGTTATTAATATGACGCCCAATTGAAGTTCTGTCCGTTAAAAATAAATCTGATATCTGATATTGGTTTAACCAAACAGTGTCTTTTTCAACTTGTACTTCAATTTCAGTTGCTCCATCATCACTTTTAAATATTTCAATCTGTTTATTCTCCATATGTCAAATATACAAAATCATTTATTTTTCGATTACTCTGTGCAATGTTTTTTATGTATGGTAACGTCCCTCAGCTTAGCTCTGCGGCGATTTTCTTGTTTTATACTTTCAATAAATAGCAAAGTTAATACAAAATAATAAAATGTCAAGATAAATTTTACTGAGCCGTAGTGCTAAGCTGTTGTGTGTGCCCTGCATGAGCAGTGCACACCCATCCCAAAGCATTAGAAAAAATTCAAAAATACAAATTTATTTTCTAATACCAAAAAGATGGGTGTATTTTTTCCAGAGGGTGAAAGTCCCTTATATGCGGGGGTAACGTCCCGAACGGCGAAGCCCTCACGAACACCTTAAAAAATAAAAAAAGTTGTGAGTAAATATTAGCAAGTCGCAAGGTGGTTCGTCGTGAGACGAGCACTGACTCGGAGTGAAACGGAGAGCACGACCAAAGGGAGTAACGCAGCGAGACTGCAAAATCTGCTACTGACGAACAGAA
>CAZDEU010000347.1:0-1554 GCA_964504265.1 uncultured Bacteroidales bacterium | reverse complement strand
ATAAGGCGTTTGCAAAACACCGTTGACACTCCAATTCAGCACACAAGAATCCAATCCCTTAAGTCCTTTATTGGCAAATGTAACCACCACAGGTGTTGGCTGTCCTCCCACAACCAGTTGATTGGGATAATCAATAGAAGCAATGGCCACTGAATTGCTGTCGCCAATGCCTATACGTTGTAAATAGAATTCGCCCGTTGCAAAACTTTTATTACCACCCGAATCCGAAGCATTTATGGTATATTTTACATTAGTACCGAAAAGCTTTTGAGGTATCACAACGCTCCATATAGTATCACCGTCCACATTGTTCATTAATAATGTATCATAACTTACATTTCCGCCATAGGTATATATTAATTCTAATTTCGGTTGAATAATGGGTAAATTTGTACGAGTTGCCACTTTGGCATTTATGGTGAAAGGGCCTGTATGATGGACCGTATCTGCAATTAAAGGAGATATAAATTCAACTACAGGAGGTCTGATTTGATTCATGGATGCAAATAGCTCAAAATTATCGATAAACCATCCTGCAGCAAATTCAGTACCAACAATCGAACCTTTGGTTATCGTAAACTTAAATTGAACAGGCGCAAAAGAAGCTTCACTCGAAATATCGAAATTTTCTGTTTTCCACCATCCATTGGTCGGTTGAAACCATAAAGAATCTGAACGCCAATCGGTATAACTGTCATCGCTAAACTTTCTATCTTTAGAATAATTTTTTGCCGTACCTAAATAACAAGAAGGCGGAATGACATGCCACTGCGAACCGGCATAGTTTTCTTTGATGGAAATTTGGCATTTGTCAGTAATCGACACCTTACAAATATGACTGAATCGCAAAAAAACATAAGGATATTGCGATAAATTAAATATGGGACTGATCAAAACGATAGAATCTCCAATATTTGAGCTACTCGGCACATCTCCGTTATAAGAGGACGGACTACTTAAATAATAATTCGTGTCTCTACTCCAAGTTGCGGACGACGATGTAATAACAGTCCACCCACTGAGTGTACTGCTGAAGGTTTCATTGACTATTGTCGTGTATTGTGAATAAACACCCGATATCGCTAGTCCTAAGTTTAATAAAAGAAGAAATTTTCTCATATTTATTTTATTTAATGTTTAATTAATTTTTATTTATATATATTATTTTTATAACTTATGTAATTAAAATACCTTAAATAATCTATTTGTTTTCTATGTTTTTTTAAGATGGTTTAGGTAATTAGGACAAGTTTATATCTTTTTATAACTAATTATTTTTAAACTTATAGTTAATTTTGAAAACAGATTTACGAATACGTCCCATTTACCATCGACTACGAAACAGAATAGAAGCTCATATCTGTATAGCTTTCACTGCATATGGTATTTACAAAGAATTAGAACGTGTTTTGTACGCAGAGAAATCTACGCTATCATTGAAGAAGGCAGCTGAAATCACACATAATATGTATCAATTGACATATACTCTTCCAGAATCAAAACATACAAAGACTCGTCTTCTGAAAATGGATAATCAGCAAAACGAATTATACC
>CAZDEU010000346.1:0-1565 GCA_964504265.1 uncultured Bacteroidales bacterium | reverse complement strand
GTTCATAAAGTTTGTAAAGTTTGTAAAGTAGATTTACGATTTACGATTTTTATAGTCTAATAAGATGTTTTATACTTTTAACATTCAACTTTTAACTTTCAACTTTCAACTTTATAAACTCATGTATGTTATTTTTTAACAAGGGGATGCATCCCCTTGTTTATATAATTAATCAGAGCCATATTAAAAATTTTCTCAACTATATAACTTTTCGGAGCAAACTCTTGGTTATAAGCATTTACTGGTATCAGAACAAAAAGTTTTCCTGATACCACTAATTTTGGCATCAACTTAAAATCCGTAGAGGTCAGTTGTTCTGAAGGCACAGGCAAAAAAATGAGTTTTGATGATGTGATTGCTAAATATAATAAAGGTATTAGCTATGAAGAAATAAAGGCTTGGGTATGGTATAAACGTAGTCTTGGCGTTGAAATGAAAGGTTGGGAACGTTATTATATTAAAGGTGGTAATGTTGTTGAAAATGTTGTAACAACAAACAACACTATTATAAAAGATAATCATTTCAGAGATATTCGTAATGTGGCAAGTGGCTCTGTGCTTGGCAAATACATTAAAACTCACTCTTACGCTAAGGGTGATAATTATTTTATTTATCGAGGCGATGATGGTCTATATTACGTTTCTGCCAACGATTGTAAACTTGTTAAAACAAGCATTGCAGCAAATTTTGATGAGCTTTCAGACCTTGTCAGAAAAGGTGCTTTGTTTTATCTCGGTGGCGAGTTTGTGCCTTATCCTATTTACACTTACGGCAATATGTACGACAGAGAATTGCAGCTTGAAGCTGATAAATCTGAAATTCTTGAAAAATGGGGCGAAACGGTTTATGATAAACATAAAGAAGCTATTGTAAAAGCTAAGCCTGTAATGCTTTTGAATTGAAATACTGGTATACTTTTAGGTTGAAATAAACAATGCTTTTAAGATTTCTTTTCAAATAACTCAATTGCTTTTTAACAGCTTAGCGTATTTTTTTGTTTTATTCTTTTTTTGTGCTGTCTTAAGATAAAACTTTCGAGCTTCTTTCCTGTCGGTACGTGGCTTTGATTTATGCAGAGATGGCGAATATAATTTATCAATCAACTGCTCTGATTTCTCACGTGCATCATTCAATAAATTCAAATCAGTTGGATTGGCTATATCCTGTGAGCAGGCTGTGGCATCTGTGATAAGTTTTTCGTGATTGATAGGTGTTTACCAACAAATCCCATGAAATTTGTTTAGACAACTTAACCCATCGGTTATTGGAATCTAATTCTTGTTCAAAGGGGCTTTCAAATCCTTCTATTGTTATTTGACTTGGACTAATATATGCATTCTTGGATGCACGGTTTTTTGAACTTTTTGCCATATTTTTATGCATTTTGAGTACTACAAATATGCAAATAATTATTGAAAATAAAGCGTTTTAAAATTATTCAGCAGACCCTAATTAATACAAAAATAATAAATAATTCACACAAAAACATTTCAAATATAGATTTTTTTGATAAAAAAAAGATGCCCTTTTGAGGCATCTTTTAAAATTTTAAAAAATGAAAAAA
>CAZDEU010000345.1:0-1566 GCA_964504265.1 uncultured Bacteroidales bacterium | reverse complement strand
CCGTTATGGACAAGTTTTTAAAAAAAAATATTATGAGAGAATATTTGAGAAATAAATGGACATATTTTTTGGGAGGATTTATAATCCTTATTATAATTTTATTTGAAGCGAAGGGGAATGGAGGAGATTTTAATATTTTTATTTCCGCTTCAAGAGATTTATTGTTAGGTAAAAACATTTATAAAATTCAATACAACGAATGGTATCATTATTATTATGATATTTTATTTGCACTAATACTGGTACCTTTTACTTATTTACCATTGCATGTAGTTAAATTAATTTGGCTTATTCTAAATGTGTTTTTTGTTTACCGCATTTGGAAAATTCTTTTAAATTGGCTTCCTATTTCACTATTAAGAAAAAACAATAAAATACTTTTCATTACTTTATCATTTATTTTTATACTAAGTTTTTTACGCGATAATTTTCATCTTGCTCAAGTAACAATATTTATTTTATATTTAATTTTAGAAGGATTATTTTTGATTAATACTGACAGAAGAATTGCAGGAAGTATTCTCATAGCTTTTGGTATTAATATTAAACTTTTGCCAATTGTAATAATACCTTATTTAATTTATAGAAATCAATGGAAACCTGCGCTTTTTATTATAGTTTTTATCATTATATTTCTTTTAATACCAATTGTATTTATTGGGTTTGATTATAACCAATTTCTTTTACTTGAAAGATGGCATTTAATTAATCCCATAAATCAGGAACATATTCTTGATACATCTGAAAGAAGTTTCCATTCATTAACAACACTTTTAGCGACATTATTAGTAAAAGATTGTGGTGATGTGCATGCTTTAACGCTGAAAAGAAATATTGCTAATATCTCAATTGAAAATTTGAATATTGTTATTAATATTGTTAGAGGAGCAATAATATTATTTACACTGTATTTTTTAAGAACAAAACCATTTAAAAATACAACTGTTAATCTTCAAAAATTATATGAAATTAGCTATTTATGCTTAATAATACCCTTAATTTTTCCACATCAGCAATATTATGCATTTTTCTTTATTTTTCCGGCATCAACGTATTTATTATATTATGTGGTGTATATGTATTTTAATGAAAATTATAAAATCAGCAAATATTTTAAAGCAAAAAAAATCAGTATTATTATATCATTAAGTATTGCCTATTTTTTAACAAATAGTCATTTTATTTTGGGCATGTTTAATAACATTTATGACCATTATAAAACTTTAACATATGGAGTACTTATATTAATGACTTTATTGGCAATTTGCACACCTGACAAATTATTGACTGTAAAACCAAACACCGGTCGGGCTGACAAACATAATTGACTAATAAATGTGGAGTACAGAAACAAACTGAAAAAATCAGACAATAGTAAAAATCGAAAAGAGTAGGGAAATTTAGTTTAATAATAACCAAAGACAGAAATGAAAACCAGCTCATAACAGGCATTTGCTGTCAGTGGCGTTGCAGTGCTTCGTATGACAGTGTCATTTATAATGAAACCTTTGTTCTTCTTGGAAAATTCATTGAAAATCGCCACCGAACAGCAACCGCCAGACCGTT
>CAZDEU010000344.1:0-1608 GCA_964504265.1 uncultured Bacteroidales bacterium | reverse complement strand
TTACAAGCTTCTTTTATTTCTTTCCTAAAATCAAAAGCCTGTTTTTTAGTTAATTTGCCCATTTTTTGCATTTCATTTATTTGCTCTATCATTGCAAGTTCGCCCCCGCTGTTATTTATATATGCCAATAATGCAATATCATGTAATTCTTTTTTTGTTGTTATATCCATATCTTTAAAGTTTAATATATTCCTATTAAGTATTTTTTTAATTGCTTTGTAATTTGCCCCCCACTTATCAATAACATTTTTATAAAACATTTCATCATATAACATTGAAGCCGTTACATACTCAACATTGAAAGTTTTAGAAAGATTGTTTTTATGCCTTTGTTCATACCTTAAAACATTTTGATGTTTATATAATTCCGGTATGGGTTGCCGTTTGTTTTTTTGCTCTTTTACCTTATTATAAAAAAGGCTTAATCCTCTGTTATTGTTTTGATAATAATAAAGCCCCTCTGTTTTATTTCTCTCATCAATAACCGGCACACGTTTACAATATGCCATTTCTCCTAAATGATTATAATAAACTTGCACCGGATATTTCAAAATGAAATTTTGTGCAACATCAATCCTTGTAACTTTTGCCTTGTCTATTGGTAAATGTAAAGTATCACTTAATTTTTCAATGGCATGTTGCACATCCTTTCTTTGTAATGTTTCAAAATTGTTGCCTAAATACCATTTACATAAACTTGCATCTTTAATGCTTATTTTCCCTTTACTTACTGAAATCTTAAAACTATCATTTAACCGGCCACTTATAACATATTCACCGTTAAAAAAATTATGTTCACCGGTAACATCAAAATATTTTATCGTTTCACTTAAAAAATCGGTTGTTAAAACATCATTTTGTAATAGCCCTAAATCGATATTATCAAACATAGCTTTTTTTCTTTGTCGGTTACCAAATCAGTAACAAAACTTGTCTTAATATAGAGAAAGGGGGATCAAGCCCCCTTTTTAGTTATTTGTATGGTTACCGTTTCAGTAACTGCAACATTTCTTAATTTAGAAATTTCATCATTTAATTCACCATCAGAAAGCATTTGCCAAAGGTTTAAACGGTTGTTTTTTTGCCCACGTGCAATAAACATTTCTATGGTTTTGTAATCCTCTTCAAACAGTATCAAAATAGCGTCTTTTGTGCCCATTATATCACCATAAGCAATATTTAATAATATATCCGGCACAAATATACTACTTATGTTTTTCCCTTTAGTTATGGCCTTATCAGCTTTCCGGTGAACATCACCTTTAAAACTCAAAGGCAAATCACCAAAATATATAAACAGTGCACCGGCTTTATTTCTTAAGTTTTCAAACTCATTGTAACTTTGAGTTGATACAACACAATCTCTTCTCATTTTGCTTTTGCTGTCAGGCAAATGAACAAATTTATAATAATCTGTTAGTATCATTTTGCACCTCCTCTTTTACCGGTTAAACAATAGTTTGTGGCTGCCGTTTCAATCTCTTCACTTGTGGCTTTCCTATTAGATAAAAGCCATTTATCTATTTCATTTTTATTAAAATAGATATGCTTTCCATTAGGTTTGTAACATGGAATGCCACCGGTGGAGGTTTTTTTGTATAAACAGCT
>CAZDEU010000343.1:0-1620 GCA_964504265.1 uncultured Bacteroidales bacterium | reverse complement strand
GATTTAAAATGAAAATAAAGATGTGTACACATTGTTTTAGGGTTTCTATTTTCGAAGCAAAAATACTCTTTTTTTTATTAAGCCTATCGTTTTTTTGTTTTTTTTCTTAATTTTTATACATTGATATTCTTATCTATAAATTCGATTTTGTAAATGCTTTGTAAAATACAACTAAATTTTGACATTATTTTTGGAATCAATAATTATTTAATTAGTTATGGATTCTTCGCTTCACTTCGTTACGCTCAGAATAACAAAGATTTTAAATTGAAGGGGAGGGCTAAGTGCTTGCTTTGCTCCTTGTTTGCAAAGCAAGCACTTAGCTTTTCTAACACACAGTTTATGACTGTCATTCTGAGCGAAGCAAAATTTTTTTTGACTTTTATCGGACAATAGTAATTCATTATATAAAAACATCCAAAGTCAAGAAAATTAAGAAAATCACCTACAGATTTTCATAGATTTACAAGTAAAATATCTGATAATCATTGTAAAACTGTAAAAAACGGACAACCGTAAATATAAAGAGGATGTTCTTTACTTTGAACACCCTCTCTAAGATTATTGATTTTCCTTTTCCTTAAGTTTTTATATGTTTTTTTTTGTTGATTAAACCATATGTAAGAGAATTTAATAATGAAATCATCCTCTGTTAAAATATAAATGATTTAGTATTTTACGATTTATTGTTTTACATTAATTCAATGCTGTTCAATTTGTAATTCCTTACGGAAAATAAAATAAAAAATAATACCGATACTGAATAATAAAACAAAAGGAATCCAAAAAAACTTCCACTTCCTTTTAATTTTATGTTTATAAACCATATCGTAAATACAGTATATTGCAATGCAATAATGTACTATTAAATAAATCTTCATCCAAAAGAAAAAGTCTTCCATGTTTTTAATTTTTATAATTATCAAATCTATTTTATGTGATCATATTTACCGGTTAATACATCATATGTTGCTTCCGCAATAACCCATGCAACAGAAAAAGGCATACCTGTAATAAATTGTGCTGCTTTAATAGGATGACTAAATATATCTTTTGTAATAGCTTCCATAGCAGCTTGCAACCGTCTTTCAAATAACGATTCTTCTTTCAAAAATTGAGCGCCTGATGGAAAAATCATTTCCAAATTTTCAGAAGCATTCAGGATTTGGGCGTATGCTAAAGCTCTTTCTATAGCCGGTAAGCTAAGATTATAACCACTTCCTTCACTTTCAATGAAATCATTCCTTAAGTTTATTCGATCTGTTTTAGTTAAAGTAGAATCATAAACACAGGATAACATCTTAAAACATTCTTTTTCATCATAAGTTATACCTCCATAATATGAAAATTCAGTCCATCCGTTATCGTTTAAATATGTCATAAATGTATTATAAAACGATTGCATATAAGATTTTTTATCAACACCATTTATTCCAGATGGATATGTTTGAATAATATTTAGAGCAGTATATTCTACTGCATCATAAAAAATATGAGACATTGTATTGTCATAATATTTTTTTATTGGTTTAACAATTGTATTTTTATCAATATCTTCATTTTCTTTTTCACAACCAAAGAATATGGTCGTTCCGATTGCCACTACTAAAACGGCAGCAA
>CAZDEU010000342.1:0-1639 GCA_964504265.1 uncultured Bacteroidales bacterium | reverse complement strand
CACAAGGTTACTTAAAATTAAAGCATTAATCAATATTATTAAGAAAGAGGAAAGTATGTAATATTATTTTTTTAATAATAATTCCGAAAGAACCTTATCATATTCTTTACCTTTAACCGACCATGTATTATTTTTTATAGAATAATTATAAGCATTTAGCGACATTTGTTTTAGTAAATTATTATCGTTTAATAATTTGATAAGTGCTTCGGCTATTTGTTCTGAAGAATTTTCTTTAACAATAATACCTGTAAAATCGTTTATAACTGCTTCTTTTAATCCAGCACTATCAGATACAACAGCAGGTTTACCGCATAGTGCGGCTTCAACAACTGCAATACCATAGCCTTCGTAATCTCCACTATTTTGAATGCTCGGAAGTGTAAATACATCGCAAGCATTTAACCATAATAAAAGTTCTGAACTTTCAACTATTCCAGGGAAAAGCACATGGTTTTCAACACCTAATTTATTTGATAATTCATTTAATTGAATAATAATTGAAGGGAAGCCAATAGCTACATAAACTACATCAGGATTATTTTTTAATATTTCAGGCATAGCCTGTATTACAAGTTTCTGCCCTTTACGTTCACTGAGATTGCCAACAGTAAGCACAATTTTCTTGCCAGCTAATCCTTTTTTTCTTTTAAAATCAACAATTATTTCATTATCTAAAGGTTTAAATAAATTTTCATCGGCACTATTATATATAACTTCAATTTTTTTAGGTTTAATATTCTGCTTATGTACGATTTCTTTAGTATACTTACTAATAGAAATTAAAACATCCGAATAACCATAAGCAAGTTTGTTTAAGAAGAAATCGTATTTTGAAGTTTTTTGTGTAAACTCGGTACCATGACCAATTGTAACAAGTGGTATTTTACAAAAAAAAGATACACCCGCAGCAAACCAAGCAGGATGCCTTCCTGTGCCAATTACTATATCAGGTTTATATTGTTTACAATATTTTATACATAATTTGAATTTTTTATATAATGATTTTAAATTAGGTGATATAGGTAACTTATAAATATTGAAGGGGTAATTTTTTAAAAAATCATTTAATTCGTTTTGAGGAACATCAATATAAAACTCAGATAAAATACAGAAATCCCAACCTAAATTTCTTAATGAATCAACAATGAATTTTGAATGTGTACATATTCCACCACCCGAAGCAGGAGGAAAATCTGTAGTAATTAAAAGAATTTTTCCTTTTTTATTCATATTATTATATACTATTTAATAATATTTTATATACTTTTCAAGCACAATATCTTGTTATATATTAAAATATCAAAGTTTTTTATTATCACTTTTTTAAAGAACAAAGAAACAAAAAAAAATTATTTTTTCTTTGCTTTAATAATTTATCTTTGATTTTATTAATAATTATCCTGAATGTTAAAAATCTTTTTTTCTTTTTACATAGTTTTTTTTATCTCATTTTTGGCTTTGCCTCAAACATTCTATTCGAGCAAAAATGGAAATACTATCCCTACAACTGGAACATATAGAATATTAAACATATTTGTTAATATTATATATGACCAAACTCCTGAACGTGATCCGTTTTATAATACAAAAACCTCTGTCTGGATGCCTGGCAATCCCCATAAAATCAATGATTCGC
>CAZDEU010000341.1:0-1647 GCA_964504265.1 uncultured Bacteroidales bacterium | reverse complement strand
AACATTAAGCCAAGTGTAACAAATTTATAATATAACAACTTAATTATCTCTTAAACCCTAACTCCGCCATTTTACCCCTTCTTTGTATCTAATAAAAAAATAAATTTTTGAAAATGTGTGATTTGTAAGAAAATTATGTTTAATTTTGGGCAACCTAAATAAGTAGCTTATGTATTTGCCAGAATGGGTTCAAAAATATAAAGAGCCAAAAACTGAAATCAAAAAAATTAAATCAGGTTACTACAAGTATGTCGTAACATACAAGTACAACCCACAAAAAAAACGGACCGATAAAATTACAGGCATCTTGCTTGGTAAGATTACCAAAGATGAAGGTTTCATTCCTTCTGACAAAAACAAGCTCAGGCAAAAGATTGAGAGTCCCTGTATAGACATTAAAAGCTATGGTCTGTTCCATTTATTTTCAGAATTAGTCAAAGATGAGATGTTGCAAATGGAAAAGTTTTTTTCAAAGGATGTTTGTGAACTTATCTTTTCATTTGCGATGTTTCGTTGGGGGTACAATACACCTATCAAAAGAGCTCATTATTATTACAATCACGACTTTTGTTCGCATCTTTTTGGCAGGAAATCTATTGACGACAAGATTGTTTCCTTTATGCTAAAGCAAGTTGGCGAACAACGCTCTACAGTTGTTAACTGGATGCAATCATTGTTAGGTAAAGCAGATGCGTCATCGGTGAAATTTGTAATGATGGATTCTACCCACGTATTTAGCAAGTCAGAATTACTGAGTGTTAATACCAGAGGTTATAATCCTGATTTCGATTTTGAAAAACAAGTGCGGTTGATGTACCTATTTTCTGCACAGACACAGCAACCTGTTTATTACCGTCTTATTAACGGCAACATTACCGATGTAAAGTCGATGTCATTATGTGTGGAGGAAATGAAAATACAGAACGTTATTTACATTGCCGATAAAGGATTTTACAGCAAGGATAATATTACCATGATGAAATCGCAAAACTTGCAATACATAATTCCGCTGCAAAGAAACAACAAACTCATAAATTACAAGCCTTTACAACAAGAAAGTTTCAAAATCAAACTGTCTTACATCATCTATCAGAAGCGGATTAAATGGTATTACACTTATGAAAACGAAGGAGAAAATTTTATTACATTTTTAGACGAAGCATTGCGAGCTAAAGAAGAAGCTGATTATGTGGACCGTATTGATTCAATGCCAGAAAATTACTCCAAAGAAAAATTTGCTCAAAAGCTTAACGGATTTGGTACATTGACACTTACCTATAACATAAATTGCGTCCAAACGCCTGATGAAATATATCAGGCATACAAGCAACGTAACGAAATAGAAACTATTTTTGATGCTTACAAGAACTTTTTGAAAGCCGATTTAATGTATATGCAGAACCGTTACGTACTTGAAGGATGGCTCACTGCGAACTTTATAGCGATGATTGCTTATCATAAATTGTTCATTAGAATAAAAGAAGTTAAAATGCTAAATAAATACTCCCCAAAAGACATCATAGAACTTTCAAAATCTATTTATAAACTAAATATCAACAATCAATGGAAACTATCTGAAATAACTAAGAAAAACCTTGGTCTATTCAAAAAAATCAAAATAGACTACCTAAAATAGCGGAGTTAGGG
>CAZDEU010000340.1:0-1651 GCA_964504265.1 uncultured Bacteroidales bacterium | reverse complement strand
TTGCATAATAAATTTCAATAAAAAATTTATTTTAATTAATTTAATGTTTAACTAATACTTTATTTAAGATGAAAAAATTTTTACTCCTTGCAACAGCATTAATAATGACTGTTTTCGCAACAAATGCCAACAATGTAACTGTGGCAAATGTATCATTAACCGGGCAGGACGTTACTGCCGGTTTAAATCATGTTTCTAACTTTACAAATATTAAATTTGATGTGAGTTGGGAAAATTCCTGGCGTGTTAGCGGCACAGGAACACCTAATAATTGGGACGCAGTTTGGGTGTTTGCTAAATTCAAAGAAGCTGGCTCCGGTCAGTTATTTCAACATGCAAAGATTAGTGTTGATCCTGCTCATCATGCAGTTGGTACTAATAATGGGATTGGTGCAACTATTACACCTTCTGCCGATGGTATGGGAGTTTTTATTTACCGCTCAGGCGATGGTAGCGGTAACATTGATTGGGACGACATTACATTACGATGGATGTATAGGCAATCCCCAAATGCTGTTCACGACACAATGAATGTAACCGTTCAGGTATTTGCCATAGAAATGGTTTATATTCCTGAAGGTTCTTTCTACCTTGGCGATGGTAATATGGCTTTTGCTCCTTCCTCAAATGCTTTTAGAATTAATAGCAAGGCTCCTACTATACCTAAAGGCAACGAAGCTTATCTTGTTCAAAGTGAAGCTGCAATTACATTTGTTACTAGTTCCTCTACATCTCTTACTGGTGTTTTTGACCCAACTTCTTATACTTCGGTTAGCTATACTTTGCCTGCAGATTTCCCTAAAGGTTATGCAGCATTTTATTGTATGAAGTATGAAATTAGTCAAAAACAATATATAGATTTTTTTAATACTTTAAATGGTTCAACAACAGCTCAAAAATCTCAAAGGGATATTTCGAACACGGGTTCTAATCGAAATGATTTTAGATGGACAGGGCAAGCAGGTGTTGATGCTTATCTTATGGCTGGTACATCAGGCGATAGAGCACAAAATTATTTAGGTTGGCATGATGCCTGTGCTTATGCTGATTGGGCTGGCTTAAGACCTATGAGTGAAATGGAATATGAAAAAGCAAGCCGTGGGCATGCGAATGGCATTGGACCTATTTATCCCGTTAATTATGAATACGCATGGGGAAATGCTATAATAAAACAAATTTCTGCTGCATTAGTTAATGACGGTCAGATTAATGAACAATTGGCTACCAGCGATACTGCTAACTGTAATTATAATAATTATACAAATGTAAGAGGACCTGCACGTGTTGGAATTTTTGCTGCTAAAAATCCAACATCTTTTAAAAGAAGAGCTACAGGTGCTTCTTTTTATGGTGTTATGGAATTATCAGGTAATTTAAATGAAATGGTAGTGTCAACTTTTATACCTTATTATTCAAGCTGTACTCCTCCTCAATCAGCGTTTTCAAGAAATATTCATGGAGACGGATTATTAAATACTAATGGCAATAGTAATATACCCACATGGAGTAACAATCCGGCATATCTTTCTGAAGTTACATATCCTGGATATAGTTCTGGCTGTTATAATAATGCTTCCAATTATCCTCCCGCTAATATTTCAAAATTTAGGGGAGGATCATGGGGCAGTACTTCAACATCTTATTTAAGAAC
>CAZDEU010000339.1:0-1657 GCA_964504265.1 uncultured Bacteroidales bacterium | reverse complement strand
CCGCATTTAATATTATTGCTAAGGTCGTTGAGTTTGCGATTTGGTTTTGCTGTTCTCAGCCATAACGAAAGTTTTGCTATTTCTACGCTTTCTTCGTTAAGGTCAACACCAAAAAGATTATTTTCCAAAATACTGGTTTCAATATCACTCATTACTAATACATCGCCAAATAACTTAGCCTGTAATTCGTCAATATATCTGTGTTCGGAAATTAAAAAATCAAGTGCTTGATTAAGAAATGCTCCTGAGCCACAAGCAGGGTCGCAAATTGTAATTTGCAAAAGCCACTCTCTGTATTTGCTTAGCTTTTCAACTAATATTTGTTTGTTTTTATGTTGTATTTTTTTCTCAGATGTATAATCTTCGTCATTAATATTTAATTCTTCTTTTTTCTCTTTGCAAAGTTTACCAACAGTATTATCAACAATATATTTTGTAATATACTTGGGAGTATAAAACACTCCGTCTTTTTTTCGTTTTGTCTTAGATTTATCAATTTCAGCACCTTCGAGCTTTGCTTGTATTTCTTCTATTTCGTTTAATGAGTTTTCAAAAATATGCCCTAAAATATTAACATCAACTTCGCTAACAAAATCATATTCAGACAGTCTGTATGTATGTTGATACAGTAAGTTATCATCAATTTTAACGCTGTCTAATATATCATCACGCTTAAACAAACCGCCATTGTAAGCATATACGTCATATCGTTTGCCTTTATATCCAATATTAAGATATTCAAAATACTTCTTAAATCTGTCGTACAAAGGAATTTCTACATCTCTGTCTTTTAAGTCCTGCCAATCGTTAAGAATTAATCTTACAGAATTGGGTGGCAACAACAGCCTGTCTTCAGCAAAAAACAGAAATAAAAAACGGTCTAATAGCTTTTGCGATTTTTTAAAAAGTGTTAAAGCATCATATTGAGGGTTCAATGTAACAAGATTTTTATGCAATTCTCTTTTAAACAAAGAATAATCTTTATACAACTTCTTAGTAATAATATCTTCTTGACTTACAGACTCATCTTTAATTTTCTTAGGCAAGTCTTGTTGAATACTATTAAATGATAAACACAAATAAAGCAGTTCAAATTCTTTTAGGCTAAGATTAAATAAATTGAACTCTATATGCTCTATTGCATTCTCGATGTAAAAGCGAAGTTTTTCAAAATTTGAAGTAATAACGTAAACACATTCTAACTGGTTATTTTTATAATTAAATGCCTGACTTTCAATTTTTCCTAAATCTGTTATATTAGTTCCTTTTAATTCAATAACAGCTTTTACAGTATTATTAATAATTATTGCACCGTCGGCTTTTTTGCTGTCTTTTACATTTTTTAATTCAGTAGTTAAGTTATAATCGGGCTGTGGGTTAAGAGTATAACCTAATATTTTTACGAACAACTCTCTTAAAAAACCTTCTTGAAACTGTTCTTCCTTAGCATCTTTAATATTCTGCTGAATTATTGGGTTATTAAAATACTCACAAAACTTAATATAAGAATTATTTAAAACATGTATATCAATATTTTTTAGATATTTATTTACTACTGAATTTTGGAACAGGCTCATAATGTTTTACTTTATCTAATGCGATTACAATAATACAAATATTTTAATTGTAAAAAATGGAAACATTTTAATCATAAATA
>CAZDEU010000338.1:0-1662 GCA_964504265.1 uncultured Bacteroidales bacterium | reverse complement strand
TTCTGACTAACGTCAAACTTTAAACATTGATTATTAAGTAGTTGCGATTCCGAGTTCTTCATTAGTTAATGCAAATTTAGTGATTTGTTTCTTAATTCTTTTTACCAAACCAAGTTTTCTTTTTTCATCTAAACAAAGGTATTGTGAAGGCGGATTATAAGAAGTGTTTTTTACTAACATATTCCAAATAATTACAGCAAGTTTTCTAGCAGTTGCATTTATTGCTGTAGTTCTTCCTCTTTTAAAACAGATACGTCTAAAAAAACCAGCAAGATATCCTTCTTTCAAGTTTCCTATGGCATTCGCTGCATTTCGCAATGCTATTTTTAATCTGCTGCTTCCTTTGGGAATATGGTGGCTAAGAACCCTTCCACCGCTAATTTTGTTATTCGGAGCTAAACGTAACCATGCTGTAAATTGCTTGCCTGATTCAAACTTTTTTATTCCTCCTAATCCTACTTCACTAATAATGGTCATTATTGTTGCATCATTAACCCCTTCTATAGTCATTAAATCAATTCCTTCAAAATATTGATATGCAATTTGATTCATATCTGTGCCTCTGATAGTGTTTTTGTTCTTTCTTTTATGTGGCTTGTTTGTAGCAATATGTTGTTTCTTATTGTTGTCCTTGTCAATGATATCTGATAATAGTTTGTTTATTTGAGCATCAACTTCGCTAAGTTGTCTTTGAAGATGTAAATAGGTTTCCCATTCTTGTTTTAAAGCAAACATATAATCATCTCTCCCATTGTACTGAAGAGCCCTTGCAATTTCTTCTTCAGGTTTTCGGCAATTATAGTGTCTGTTTTTAGCGAGCTCTTTACCAGACCTTTCTCCTTCAATAAATGATGTAATTATTTTTGTGCCTGTTTCGCCAACGATGTCGTTCACCACAACATCTAATCGCATATTCATTAACCGCAGATATTTTTGTACTTTAAGCACGATACTAGCAGATTGTCTTAATATATTTTGTCTGTGCCGGGAGTAGGTTCTGATAACATCAGTAGTACTATCAGGTAAAAAGCTACTACTCAATAAGCCAAGCGTATGTAATTTTTGTATCCATTGACAGTCCTTTATATCTGTTTTTTTGCCCTTGATATTTTTGGTCTGTTTTCCATTAACCAAAATTACATCAAACCCGGATGCAACTAATGATGAAAATAAATTTTGCCAGTAAGTACCAGTACTTTCCATGGCAATAGTAGTAACTTTGTGTTCATTGAGCCATTTAATTAGAGCTTGGTAATCCTCACTATAAACACCAAACTCTTTTACATCTTCGGCATTTTGTCCTACGGCAACCCAATGGCTGCGGCTACCAATGTCAATACCCGCTGCATTTGGATTTACGACTTCAAGTGTCATTTGCTTTGTACTCATAATACTTTTTTTAAGGGTTAAACATAAAGCCCCAAGGAATGTAACTTTAAGTTTTGTAAGTATTCTGATCGGGATTACCATCAAAAGAGGTGTCACCATTAAACTCTAACGCAAGCAATAATAAAATTATCACTGCCATTTACATTCTAACCTTGATTGCGCTCGGGCTATGATGCACCATTGCGAAAATCGGCCTTGTCAAGGAGCTTGGTTGCAAATGTACAAACGTTAGCTAAAAAACTCAACTGTTTTTTCAAAGTAGGAAGATTGTGC
>CAZDEU010000337.1:0-1682 GCA_964504265.1 uncultured Bacteroidales bacterium | reverse complement strand
TTTCCTGACTTTGACACTTTAAAAAATCATAAATTATAACTTGCATAAAATGAGTTAGTTATATTGTTTGCGTCACCAAAATGGGTGACGCAAACAAAAAATATGTATTTTAGTGAATGTTTATTCGAAAAAAGAAAAATCGTTCAGGTACAACTAGTATTGTCGTAGTTGATAAAAGTAATGGCACTTTCAGGGAAATTAAAACAATAGGAGTAAGTAAAGATAATTTTGAGATAACCAAATTTCTCGAACAGGGCAAAAAATGGATATCAGCTCATTTAGGTTATCAAGATATTTTTGAAGCTCATGCAAAAGAGTATGAAGAAAAACAAGTTACAGAATATTTATTGTCTAATATTGACAACATATTGATAAATGGAACACAAATAATATTAAATAATGTATTTAAAATTGTAGGATTTGATTTAATAGACGATTATGTATTAAAACATCTTGTAGTATCACGCCTAACACAACCAATGAGCAAAGCTGCAACAGTAGAATATTTAAAATCATATTTTGATGAAGATATAGAATTACATAAAATTTATCGCTATTTAGACAAATTGTACAATACTCAAAAAGACAAGATAGAGCAAATCAGTATAGAACACACCAAAAAGATCTTAGGAGGCAAAATTGGTTTAATGTTCTATGATGTTACAACACTTTATTTTGAATCAGATTATGGTGATGAAATACGAGAAAATGGCTTTTCAAAAGACGGGAAGCACAGTCAGCCTCAAATTGTTTTAGGCTTATTAGTAAGCAAAGATGGTTATCCTCTAACATATTCTATTTTTAATGGTTCTCAATACGAAGGCTGGACTATGCTTCCATTGGTAGAGGATTTTGTAAGACGTTTTAATTTAGATGATTATATAATTGTAGCCGATTCAGGCTTGATGAATAAGAAAAATATATTAATGTTAGAGTCTGGAGGTCATAAATATATTATTGGTGCAAGAATTAAAAGCGAAACTAAAGAAATAAAGCAATGGATTCTGGCACTTACAAAACAAGATGGAAAATTTAACGAAACACAAAAAGGTGTAACACGCCTTATTGTTGGTTATTCTGAAAAAAGAGCAAAGAAAGACAAATATAACAGAGAAAAGGGAATAAAACGTTTACAAAAAGCGTATAAGAGCGGAACCATTACTAAAGAAAATATTAATAAGCGTGGTTACAATAAATTTTTAGAAATATCAAATAATGTAAAAGTTATTATTAATCAAGATAAAATAAATGACGATGAAAAGTGGGACGGGCTTAAAGGATATGTTACTAACACTGATCTCCCTGCAAAAGATGTATATGAACAATACAGAAGCTTATGGATTATAGAAAGAGCATACAGAATAACCAAAGGTACACTGGAGATGAGACCAATGTTTCATTTTACACCACGAAGAATAGAAGCACATATTTGCATATGTTTTGTAGCTTACAAGGTTTATAAAGAATTGGAAAGAATACTAAAAACAAGCAAAATAGATTTGAGTGTAGATAAAGTATTGAACATCGCTAAGACTATAACAACAATAAAAATAAACCTACCTATTAGTGGAAACGCAATGACTAAAACAATGCTACTAACTAAAAAACATAAAACAATTGCTATGTTATTTGATGAAAATTTTTGGAAAAATTTTTAGGGTGACGCATTGTCGAAGTCAGGA
>CAZDEU010000336.1:0-1687 GCA_964504265.1 uncultured Bacteroidales bacterium | reverse complement strand
AAAACTTTAGTAACTTCATTTAATAAGAATATTCAGGCAAAAATAAATATATTAGCAATATTAAGTATTTAAATATTGATATTTATTTTAAAAAACTTAATTTTACAGTTTCAAATAACGTATTTAAATAATAATTATTGAGTTTTAATTTTTGATGATTAATAAAAATCAAAAAATTTTTGATAATAAAGCAAATATTTCATTTTTGTTTTATACTACAAACATTAATGGAACAATAGCTGTTTTTGATGCTGAAGAATCTCAGCATTGCTTAAAAGTATTGAGATATAAAAACGGCGATATTGTTTCTTTTACTAATGGAAAAGGCTTTCTTTATAAAGGTATTATAAAGCATGATAAGCCCGAAAAATGTGAGGTTGAAATAATTGAAATTGAAAAACGATTTATTCAGGATGCTAAGCTTACAATAGCAATTTCGCCTCCCAAAAATCCATCTCGCTATGAGTGCTTTCTCGAAAAAGCTGTCGAAATTGGTATTCACAGCATACAGCCAATAATTTGTGAAAGAACTTTAAAATCAAATTACAAAAAAGAAAGAACCAAAAAAATTATTCTATCGGCTATGAAACAATCACTTAATGTGTTTTTGCCTGAATTAAATGATGTTGTTAGATTTAAAGATTTTTGTAAAAATAATTATCAACAAAAATTTATTGCTTTTTATAATGAAAATAATTTGCAATTGATTTCTGCAATTAAGCCAAAACTCAATACTGTCATATTAATTGGACCTGAAGGTGATTTTGCCCCCGATGAAGTTAATTTGGCAATTAATAATGGTTTTATTCCAATAAATCTTGGAAGTTCACGTTTGCGTACAGAAACGGCTGCTATTACTGCATGTGTTATTTTTAATTCAATAAACTTATGATAAAGCTTAGCAATATATTTTTTTTCTTATATATGTTCATTTTAACATCTTTATGCGAAATATCAGCGCAAAATGGTACTTATCAGATAGCATTATTAAAATATTCAGGTGGTGGCGACTGGTATGCAAATCCTACTTCGCTCCCTAATCTTGTTAAGTTTTGTAATGAAAATATTAAAACTAATATAAGTGCTGATATTGCTACTGTTGAGGCAGGTAGTTCCGATATTTTCAATTATCCTTTTATACATCTTACAGGTCATGGCAACGTAATTTTTTCGGATAACGAAATAAGAAATCTAAGAAATTATCTTATTGGTGGAGGGTTTTTACATATTGATGATAATTATGGATTAGATAAATTTATAAGGCCACAGATTAAAAAAATATTTCCTGAGCTTGATTTTATTGAATTACCTTTTGATCATCCTGTTTATCATCAGGCTTATAATTTTGAAAACGGATTACCTAAAATTCATGAGCACGACCTTAAAGCACCGCAAGGCTTTGGAATTATTTGGGAAGGCAGACTTGTAGTGTTTTATACTTATGAATGTGATTTAGGTGATGGTTGGGAAGACCCTTCTGTACACAACGACTCTGAAACTACAAGATTAAAAGCTCTTAAAATGGGAACCAATATAATTAGGTATGTTTTTACACAATAAAAAAACTATTTAAAACTAATTATTTTTAAAAAAAATAATAAAACTTTTTTTAAAATATATGCAATCTTTATTTTTTTTATTATATTTGCAATCGAATTAATTAAACATTAACCTTAAAATCAAATTT
>CAZDEU010000335.1:0-1691 GCA_964504265.1 uncultured Bacteroidales bacterium | reverse complement strand
TATTATTATTAAAATTTATCTAAATTATAGTATTAATATATAATTTATTAATGAATAAAAAATTGTTTAATTCTTTTAATATTGCTCGTTTTTATTTATAATTTAATAATATTAAGCGATATTACATTATTATAATAATAAAAAAAAGTTAAATAAAAATCATCTTTTTATATTTAAAATATTTTTTATCAAAATTTTTGTATTTTTGACACAGGGTTAGTAACCAATATTTTTATTTTTATTATATATTATTGTTTTTAGTTCAGCTTAATAAAACATAAATTCTTGAAATATTTGGTCGTATTACATTTAATAAAATACTAAAATGAATTTTTTAATAAAAAAAAGAAAAATATTTTTTAATTTTTTTTTGGGTGTAATATTTTTTTCTGTTAGTATTATCTCTTCATTATCGTTACATAAGAACAAATTAGAATATGTTATTTGGTCTGATGCAGAAGGCTATTATCAATATTTGACAGCAGTGTTTATAAAAAAAGATGTTTTAAATCAGCCATTCTCATATATTTTATCTGACGGAAATTATTTTAATAAATATACTTATGGTGTATCTTTAATGGAGTTGCCCTTTTTTTCGACGGCATTAATATATAATAATATTTCAGGACAAAATATTGACGGTTATTCTGCAAGCTTTGGTTTTTCAATTCTTTTAGCCTCAATAGTTTATACATTTTTAGCTTTTTTACTTCTATATAATTATATAAAAAAATATACAAGTAACATAAATGTTTTTATATCACTTATAGTGATTTATTTAGGAACCAATTTGTTTTATTATTCAGTTGGCGAGTCGGGAATGTCGCACATTTATTCATTTTTTCTTTTTTCACTTTTTATATTTTTAACAAGACGTTTTTATTTAAAACCTTCGTACTTAAACTCTCTATTTTTATGGCTGTCAATTTCGATTGCAATATTAATTAGACCTGTAAATGGTTTATTTATATTATGGTTTATTTTGTATGAAGTGAATGATATACCATCTTTTAAAACAAAATGCAGACTATTATTAAAATTAAAATGGAAAATAATGTTGATAATACCGTGCATTCTATTGATTTATTTACCTCAAAATTTATATTGGCTATGTTTGACAGGAAAGTATTGGGTATATTCTTACAATTACTCATGGGACAATGAAAGCTTTAAATATATTTTGTCGCCCAAAATTTTCAAAGTTTTATTTGGATTAGAAAACGGCTGGTTCCTTTACAGTCCGTTAGTATTGTTGCCTATTGTGGGTTTTTTTAATTTAAAAAAGGAGCATTTTTATATAAAACTATCAGGACTGTTAATATTATTATTTGCCTTATATATTAATTCGAGCTGGTGGAAATATACATTCGGCGGTGCTTTAGGATACAGAAGCATGGTAGAGTTTTATCCTTTGCTGATAATTTCGTTTGCTTTGTTAATAGAAAAAATAAGGCAAAAAAGTTTATTTATAAAAATTTCTTTTTTTTCGATTTTAGTTTTTATAATATTTGTTAATTTACGAATAACTTTTTTATATAATCCCCCATGGGACGGTGAAAATTGGACTTGGTTAAGACTTTTTGATGTTATTAGAAAGGTGTTTTTTATAGTATAAACCTTGTTTTTATAAAGCAACAGCATGCCCACAGGATTATAGCCTATCCAACTGATTTGAATTTATTGAATGATGC
>CAZDEU010000334.1:0-1698 GCA_964504265.1 uncultured Bacteroidales bacterium | reverse complement strand
AAATTTATAAATAATACTAAATGGATATTAGATAGTTTTGAGTTTAGTATAAAATCAATATGGATATATAAATATGACGTGGGAGGTAGTATTATTATCCTTGAAACAGAACCTTTAGTTCCTTTTGGTATATATAAAGAAAAGTATACATCAGAAGAAGTTGCCATATTTAAAAATAGATATATTCCCAGAGTACATTATGATAATGGATGGACTGAAATAAATGGAAAAAGAATAAAAATTGACTCTTCTTGTGAAATAAGAATACGTCCTTTATATAATGATTTATTCTTTATTATTCCCTTTGATGGCCCTATAATCGGAAATTACGAAACAAAAGTAGAATCAATATTAGATGGTATAATTAAAAAATATAGAAAAGATTTAATATTAGATGAGAAATTATTACTACCACTAATGAATTTTAAAAAAAAATCTAAAATTGCCTTGTGGAGCTAATTACAATATACCTTTATAACCCTTATAATTAAATAGCCTAATATAAAAAATACTTGGCTATCTAGCCAAGTATTTAATTTATTTTTGTAGTTCATTTTTTGAGTAATTTGAATAACACTGGCTACAGTCTTACTTCAAATATTATTTAAAATATATTTTTTAATTAGCACGTATCATATCAAAGAATTATAATTATTATATTCCTCCACCACTTTCAAAAGAAATTAAATCTTTTCCAATAAACTCATTTTTATCAGCATATTCAACTACAATTTTTGATATTTCTCCTGTTGATATTGCTACATAATGAGCTTCTGATGCAATTTTTGCATTTTCTTGAGTTTGTTGATCTAATTGATTTACTGCATCGTTAATTTGCTCAATTCCAATTAGTTGTTCTTTACTAGCATTTTTTATATTATCAATTAAACTCATTGTTTCAGAGATATTTAAACTAAGATTTCTGTATCCTTCAATCATATTTGAAGCAATTTCTTTACCATCATTTGCTTTTTTTGTTGCATTTTCAACTATATTTTTAATATCTTTAGCAGCTTCTGCACTCCTACTTGCAAGGTTTCGCACTTCTTGAGCAACAACAGCAAATCCACGTCCTGCTTCTCCAGCAGTTGCTGCTTCAACAGCAGCATTTAAACTTAAAATATTCGTTTGAAATGCTATTTTGTCAATAATACTTATAGCATCGTTTATTAAATTTACTTGTGTATTTATCTCATCCATAGCAATTGTTGTTTGATTTGCTAAACTCTCTCCTAATGATGCAGACTCTGTTACACTATTTGACAAAGTAGCCATTTTCTCAATACTCTCTGTATTATTTCTAATATTTGAAGTTATTTGTTCTAATGATGCAGATGTCTCTTCCAAAGAAGCTGCTGCTTGATTTGAAGATACATTTAAAGAATCTACATTCGATAAAAGTACATCTGCACTATTTTTTAAAGTTAATCCATTTGTTTTATTTTCAATTAACATTTGCGTAATAGAGTCACCCAATTTATTAACACCATTTGATAGATTTAATAAATGCTTTTTCAAATTATATGTTGGAATCTTATTCAAATAGTTGTAGTTACTATATTTTTCTAATATGTTTAAAACACTATCAATATTGCTCTCTAAATTATCAGCCATTTTATTTAAGATAGATTTTAGCTCCATCAATGCTGGGTTTTTAACATTCAGGTTTAATCTTTGGCATAAATCACCTTGCTCAAA
>CAZDEU010000333.1:0-1704 GCA_964504265.1 uncultured Bacteroidales bacterium | reverse complement strand
CTAAGAAAAAAATGAGCAATGCGACAGTAATTTTTTTTCAAAAAATGACGGTCTCCTGCTCTTAAAAAAAAAATACGGAAATGAGCAAGGGCGAAAAATTTTGTTATCACAAATTTTCGCCTAACTTGCCCATCAAGCTACCGCTTAAAATTAATTTAAACGCATTTTAAAGCTATTTGCAAACTATTCAGGGTGAATGCGATAGCAGAGGGATGTATCCCTTTTATTTTTCGTTATATACAGTTTTTCTTTTAGTCTTTTGTTGAGTTCAAATAGCAAAAACAGCTATTTGAACCCGAATTTAAAAAAAATAACAATTAGAGCCTAACAACAGGCTTTATCTCTCAAAACTATGTCCATTCCGTCCTGTTCTTTAATGTATTGATAATTAATATTATTATATTTAAAATTATAAACCTTTCTGCCTTGCTCTGTCATCTCTTCAAGTTCTACTACTTCACGACCATTTGCGAACCGTTCTAATTCGTCTTCTTCAAGTAGTTCTTCAATGCTTAGTATATTGTTTTTAATTTTCAGTACTCCGTATAGTTTCAATTTAATTTCCCCCTTTTATTATTTTTATTTAATTTACTTTGAACCATTGTAAATGTTCGCTTTGCTATAATTTGCGGTATATCAATATAGCTTTCTTTTTCCTGTTGCAACTTCCCGATATATGCTTCATTTTTTAATATATATGCTATTGTTGATTTTGGGATTTCTACTTTTTCAGCTATTGCTCTTATGCTATTATCTGAAAGGTATAATTTATATATCTGTTTAACTGTTTCAGCTTGTTTATCGTTTATTATTAAATACTCTGATTTTTCTATCTCATAACCGTAAGGGATTTTACCTGCTGTAAACTGTCCATTTTTAATTTTAATTGCCTTCCCTGCCTGTGTTCTCGTGTTTATTAAATCCTTTTCAAATTCTGAAAACGACCCTATTATATTAAAAAATAGTTTACCTTGTGCCGTTGAGGTGTCCATTTGCTCTATAACTGATATAATGCTTATTCCTTGCTCTTCAAACTCTTCTTTGTCCTGCAATAGATTCTTTAGACTCCTGTGCAATCTATCAAGCTTGTAAACGATTATACAATCAATTTTATTTTCTTTGATATATTCCTTTAAATTCTGATAGCCTTCTCTTTCTGTGTTCCCTCCTGAACTTATATCACTGAATTGTGCCACTATTTCTATATCATATGTTTTAGAGTAGTTTTTTATTTTCTCCTGTTGGTCTTGTATGCTTGTATTTTCTACCTGTCCTTCACTTGATACCCGGCAATATTGGATTGCCTTTTTCAATTCTATCAGCTCCTTTCTTTTTTGGTAATAGAATTATAACATATTTTCTTTATATTGTCCAGTTAATTTTAATTTGTAGGACAATAATTTTAATCTTATATTGAATTTATTTAGTTTGTTTATACTTGTTGTTTATAATATCAAATAAAAAAGAGCCGTTTAAAATAATCAATATGCAAAGGTTGAGCAGTAGGAAAGTTAGAGTTTGAGCCTATGATTAGGCTCTTACTTACTTAATCAATGTGCAAAGTATATCGCATATAGGTTAAGCCTTCGTTTGTTGTTTTAATTGCTATCAATCCGCCCATAGCAACGATTTTATTATCTTACAACAAGAGCACCCTCTCGGGTCGGATTCCACTACCTCTTATTTATAGACTTAGACTGTCTT
>CAZDEU010000332.1:0-1708 GCA_964504265.1 uncultured Bacteroidales bacterium | reverse complement strand
CCTGTTCCTTTGGCTGTTTCCTGACATTGATAACAAAACATGTTCATTTTTCTTGTGTTTTAATTAGTGATTAATTTAAATATTTATATTAATTTTTTAAGCATTTTCTTATAAAGATATAAAAATTTTTAAACCCATTCTTCTTTTAAAATTTCGCCTTTAATACTTACAATTGTAAGTTTAACAGGAACTTTTCGAGAAGATTCTGCTACTGCAATTTTTGCTAAATGAAGTAATCCTCCGCAGCAGGGGACTTCCATAATAAGCAGCGATAAAGTATTGATATGTGAATCGTTGATAAGAGATTTTAATTTTTCGATATATATATCTTTACCAGAATCAAGTTTAGGGCAAGCAATAATAAGGATTTTTGATGAAAGATATTTTTGATGAAAATTAGCCATCGCAAAAGCAGTACAATCGGCTGCAAGCAAAACATCGGCGTTTTGAAAGTAACCGGCAGCCGGGTTAACAAGATGTAATTGCACAGGCCAATTAGTCAGTTTAGATTCATTATTTGTGCAACATTCAGTTGTATTAGCTTTATTAGTATTAATAGTTTGTGCTTGCATACCCGGGCAGCCAGTAAAATTTGTTGAATTTGTTTTATCAGAATTATTAGATATTATATTAGTAATTTTATTAAATTCGTCAACAATATCTAAAAAATATTCATTATTTGATGAACTTAAAAAATCAATTGCCTCATTAATAAGTATAGTTTCGTTGTGGTTTTTGAGGTGTTTCAAATGAGCCAAAACAGTTGACTTGCCTTTAGGCAATATTCTTTGAAGAGTTATAATTTCGTTGTAAGGTTGTGCTTCTCGTTCTTCAAGTTCAATAGCACCTTCGGGGCATTCGCCAATGCATGCTCCAAGCCCATCACAATACAATTCACTGATAAGGCGTGCTTTGCTATCAATCAATTGTAATGCGCCTTCGTGGCAACCACTGGCACAAATACCACAACCGTTACATTTTTCTTCATCAATTTTAATAATTGTTCTTTTCATTACAGTAATATTAAACTTGTTTTTAATTATATAATGTCAATAATAGTTTTATGAGAAAGAAAATTTCTGAACTCATTAGTAAACTTATTAGTTAAACCGCCAAAAACGCAACCTTTAAAGGGACATTTACCCACATTTACTCCACATTTTCTGGCTTGTAAAGTGCCTTCTATCAACTCATAAATTTCTAACAGAGTTGCATTTTTAGCTTTGGGGTTAATAGTAAAACCGCCTTTGGGCCCTCTGTTAGATAATAAATAATCGTATTTAACTAAAAGGTGTAAAATTTTAGAAATATGATTTTTAGATGAATTTGTTAATTCGGCAATATGCGAAGCATTTATCATTTCCTTTGAATTAGCAATAAGTACCATACTGTGTATTGCTATTGAGGCTGCTTCGGGTATCTGAAATATTTTGCTCATCTAATATTGTATTTAAGTATTTCAATGCAAAAATACAACAATTTTTTTAATATGCAAACTTTTTTAAAAAAAAATTAAAAAATTTATTTAAAATAGTAAATAAATGTTGAAAAGATAAATATTACGTTATGGTGTAGCTTATAATTTATGGTATATTTATTTAAATCTTAATAAATTACATTCTAACAATATCAGCACCAAGAGCTCTTAATCGCTCGTCAATATCCTGATAACCTCTGTCAATTTGTTCAATATTTGAAATAGTACTTT
>CAZDEU010000331.1:0-1712 GCA_964504265.1 uncultured Bacteroidales bacterium | reverse complement strand
AAGTAGCCGTTTTTTAAAATTATTACAAAGTCTTATGGTGCTTTTGAAATTTTTTTTGGATGTTTTTTGGTATTTTTTCATTGTATTTTATATTTTATTATTGTGATTTAATATGTTTTTTTCTTAATTTAAGCGTATTTTTATATGTGTAGGCAATAATATAGCTTTTCACTCCAAAGAAGTAAAGTAAATAGTAATAATCATAAATTTGCATTGGGTTTAATTTTTGGACTACCTCTGATGTTTGGAAACACCACATTGATTAGTTGTAATTTTCCTTTTTTACAGACAGGACAAAGCGAGATATCAATACCAAACTTTTCGAAAAACCGGATGTAAAAGGGTATTTTTACTGTTGGCGGATGTGGAGGCAATCCCATAACTGCAAGAATTTTGTTAATACGTTCATTACGTTTAAAATTGCCAAGAATGCCATAATGCCGCATTTTTACAAAACCTCTGGGGAGTATATGTTGTTCAAAACGGTTTACAAACTCAGTTTTTTTTAATCTCATGATTTTTGATTTCTTGCCATCTTTATAATCCTTATACTGAAAGCTAACGTGAGTATCTGACACTTCGAGAATGCGGTAATTTGAAATGGCTACTTTGTGAGCATAATGCGCCAGATATTCGACCACTTGCGACACATTGCCCATAGGCTGTTTTGCATAAATTATCCATTTCTTTTTATAAAGATAATCTCTGAATTTTGACCAGTTGGTACCGGTAGGCAAGCTAACCTGAGCGTTTTTTATTAAATTATTTAGTTGTTTCAGAAAATAACTTTTGTAAATGGGTTCCATTACATCATAAGGGAACAGATAACCATATTTTTCTCTTTTTTTAAGGTTTTTCCAGTTGCAATTTTTATCAACACCGCCCCCGCTCACTATGCAATGTACATGCGGATGAAATGTAAGTTGTTGCCCCCAAGTATGAAGAACAGCAGTAATAGCAGGTGTAGCACCCAGCCATTTAGGGTCTTTACAGAGTTTGAGCAAGCAGTATGAAGCACTGTCAAATAATAGTTTAAACAATGCTTTTCTATTGCCCATAACCAAAGTATTCAACTCATAAGGCAAAGTAAAAACAGTATGTAAGTACTTTACGGGCAGCAGTTCATTCATTCGTGCTTCCATCCATTCGTCCTGCCGTTGCCAATTACACGAAGGACAATGTCGATTGTGGCAACTGTGATATTGATAATGCACATGCTTGCATTCATTGTTGCTACAATAATAGTGATGGTAGCCCAAAGCAGCAGTTCGACATTGGCATAACTTATTCAATACACGTTTGCTAAAAGGATTAAAATTCTCATTAATTGGCGTTTGTCTGAAAATTTGCTGAACGGTATGACGAGGTTTCAAATGATGGGGGTTTCTTTTGGAATATTAGCGACCTGATTGTCCTCTTTAAAAAGTTCATCTAAAGGATTGAGAATCAGGTTTCTCTTAGAAGTTTGCAAATGCAGGTAAACCACGGTAGTTTTAATATCGCTATGACCTAGCAATTCTTTGATAGTATGAATATCAATACCATTGTCAAGCAAATGTGTTGCAAATGTGTGACGCAGTGCATGTGTTTTATGTGTGATATGTGATAAGCCTGCATGTTTGTAAGCCTGTCGGACAGTGCATTGTATAGCACTACCCCACATAGGTTCGCCTGGCTTAGCACCTTCAAACAGATAGACTTTGGGCTTAGGA
>CAZDEU010000330.1:0-1716 GCA_964504265.1 uncultured Bacteroidales bacterium | reverse complement strand
AAAATTGTAAATCCAAAACAGAAAATATTTTTTTAGTCTGCTGATATTATACTTAAATTCATATTTTAAATTCATAATTTTTTTAGCATAAATAGTGATAGCACCTAAAAATAATTTTTAACTAAAAATTAAGATTTATATTTTTTTTTATTATATTTGTAATAATAAAACAAAAAATACTCAATTTTTTTATGTTAAATGTCATAATATACTAAAACAATAATGAAATCCATATACAATAATATAAATCATAAATATTAATAATCATAAAAAGGAGGGTAAAAATGCAAAACAAAATAATAAAATTAAATGCTTTACTTTTGTTAGTAATTGGACTAACTGGATTAAAGGCACAAACAAGTATTAACACTACTGGTGGTAATGCGTCAGGGAGTGGAGGCTCAACAAGCTATTCTGTTGGACAGCTTGTTTATACAACTAATACAGGAACAAATGGCTCTATTGCGCAAGGTGTACAACAACCTTATGAAATTTCAGTGGTAACAGAAATTGAAGGATCGCAAGAAATAAAAATATCAATTGGAGCATATCCCAACCCTACTAATAATTATCTTACATTAAGTATTAATAAAGTTGAAATATCAAATTTATTTTACCAATTATATGATTTTAACGGTAAACTTTTACAAAACCAAAAAATTACTGGGAATATAACAAATATTGTTTTAAGCAATCTTGTTTCTGCCCAATACTTTTTAAAAGTAACTTAGGGGAATAAAGAAATTAAAACATTTAAAATAATTAAAAATTAGTTGATAAGCTAACGTAGTAAAATGATTTTTGAGAATTAATTATTTAAATAATTTAAAACAAGTAATAACCATAAAAAAAAAAATTATGAAAAGAAAATTTTACAAATTAAGAGTTGTGTTAATTTTATCATTAACAAATTTTCTCATCAGCGCTTCGGCTTTGGGACAATCGCCGGAAAAAATGAGTTATCAAGCAGTTATAAGAGATGCAAGTGATAATTTAATTGTTAATCAAACAGTAAATATGAAAATTAGCATTCTGCAAAATTCTTCATTAGGTAGCAGTGTTTACACTGAAACACATGCACCTACAACAAATGACAATGGTCTTGTAAGTATTGAAATTGGTGATGGAACAGTTGTTAATGGAGATTTTTTGGTCATTGATTGGGCAACTGGTCCATATTTCATCAAAACCGAAATAGATATAACAGGTGGTACAAATTACAGTATTACCAGTACAAGTCAGTTAGTTAGCGTTCCTTATGCATTATATGCAAAAACAGCAGGTTCAACAAACAGTATAACTGCTCACTACGCAGGCGAACTATATGGTGGTGGTATAGTATTTTGGGTTGACCAAACAGGTCAACATGGTTTAATAGTAAGCATGGTTGATATAAGTAATAGCCAAAAATGGAGCAATATTTCAGATGTTATCATTGGAACAACCAACGATTGGGATGGTGCTAACAACACTATTGCAATAATAGGACAAACTGGTCATACATCTAGTGCTGCAAAAATTTGCGAAGATTATGTAAACGCTGATTACGGTACAGGAGTCTACAACGACTGGTATTTACCAAGTATTGCCGAGCTAAACCATATTTGGAATAATTTTTATGAAGTACAAAAAACCCTTAACAACAGTAGTTCCCTTGCAGCTACTCCACTTGTTAGAACATATTACTGGTCATCTTCAGAGCATAACTATAGCCAT
>CAZDEU010000329.1:0-1724 GCA_964504265.1 uncultured Bacteroidales bacterium | reverse complement strand
TTAAATCCTTGTAATAAATTATATATTAACTAATTATTAACGTTTGTTCCGTTCTCAACGGGACAGTAATGATTATTAGGTCAATATTTTTCCAAAGCACAGGCCAATATTATTCAATATTTGTTTATTCCTCAAAAAAATAATCTTTTACTTCTTGAAGTGAAATAATTGATCAATTTCACTATCATCTGCTTTTCTCTTTTGTTTAAAAAGAAGAAATATCCAAAAATCAACAATACCGAAACGCTACAGAAAAAAGCAATAATAATACTTATTTTATAATTTACAGTAATTCTCCGTACAAAAAAGTATGAAACCCCTGATATAATGACAATACAGATTGACTGAATAGAATTCAAAAATATTTGCACATACGATATTGATGCAGTAATATTAGAGAATATAAAAGTAATTATCAAACGAACGAATTCAACTGCTGCCAATATATAAATTGCTAAAATTATCGGTATACCACTTTTCAATAGGATATACATTAATATCATCGAGGCCGCACTAAGCACACCATAACACAAAAACAAACCCTTTACCTGTCCTGTAGCCATGATAAGAGTCCTATATGGCAAAGACATGCTTGTAAACACAATTCCTAATAATGAGATTTTGCAAAAATTAAACGCATATTTGGGGACCTCATCTAGCCAAATGCCCAACAACTGTTCTCCCTCAAAATTGAACAAAACAAAGAAGAAAGCAGTCACCACAAAAGATATTTTGGCTGTAGAAGCAACCAATTGATCACGGTAATTCACATTTCCAGTCGTAAAACTGCTTGTAATTTGTGGGTCTGCAGCCTTGAGAACATTAGAAGAAAAACTAATAGTCGCATTTTGTAATTGTTTTGAAATTCCGTACGCGGTATTATATAAAATTCCGCCAAAAATATTTATAAAAACATTTGAACCATATGTTAATACAACACCTGAGGCAGCCTCAATTAGACTCCACCCTGAAAAGGATAACATTTTATTCCTCAACGTATTATCAACCTTTTTATCAACATAACATTCTGGGAAACGAATTTTGCAGAACTTATAGTAGAAAAGAAATGAGAACAAGTTGATAATAAGAAAAATGGCCGAATATGGAATTAATGAGTTAACCGGGATAAAAGGAATCAAATACAAAAACACTATTTTCAGTATAGATCCAACAATCTCACAAATCGCAAATACTTGCATTTCCTCTTTAGCCAGTAGGAGTGAGATATATGGAAGTGAGGAAAAACTAAAAAAATTTGCAATCACTGAAACCTGAAATATAATATTTACAGCCGTCGTTTCTTCTGCTGGATATTGAATAACTCTATTAATTAAAATCAATCCTATCGATTCATACAACACGGTAATAAATATCACCATCATAGTTATTATCCGTGTAGATGTATAAAAAAGCACATTAGGTAAAAGTTTCTCATTTGCAAATTCAGCATTAAAAAAGCGCTGAATAGAGTCTCTTACTGGCATAGAAATAATTGCGAAAATTGCAATTATTCCTCCAACTATATTATAAATGCCAAATTTCTCATCACCTAATATTTTTAATGATAATCTAGTTGCAAAAAAGCCAAGAAATAATACAAGTAACAACTTAAAGAATAGCAAAATGCCATTCTTAACAATTAATGAAGGATTTTGGGATTTGTTGCTCATATTTCAATAGTTCGTTAAAAAATTAAAGGTTACCCCACGGCGCGAACGCCGTAG
>CAZDEU010000328.1:0-1727 GCA_964504265.1 uncultured Bacteroidales bacterium | reverse complement strand
CTGGAGTTTGGCTATTAACTAGATTTTTTTTAAATATTTTTTTAAAAGTTTGATATTCATAAAATTTGTTTTAATTTTGCATCTAGTTAAAACACTAGATATGGGACATCAAACAAAAATTCAATTAATTAAACGAGCTAAAAGTGAGCAATGGTATGTAAATTTTCCCGCATCAGTTGCTCAGGCTGCCGAATTTCAGAAAGGGGAAATAGTTGAGTGGTTAATAGACAATCATCAAAGGTTTGTTCTGTGCAGAGATGAAAAGTATTTAAAAGGGCTTAAAAAAAAACTGCCACCGAAAACCTAAAAGAGACCTTTGATGAACTTTTTCACAAGTGCAAAGGGGCTTTTAAGCAGGACCGGACATGGCAACGAGCAAAAAAGCTTGCGGACGGAATTCTATCGTGTGTTGGGCGCAGCACGATTTCTGGTTGGCTTGTAAGCAGTGGCCAACAGTTTCAGGATTGGAGTGCTGCTTATAGACTTTTTAAGGGTCGTCGCCTTGACGTTAATGCGATATTCTCTGTCATTAGAAAAGAGATATTAGCTATCAATGATTCTGAAGAACCAAATATCTATGCACATATGGATGATACATTATTACGCAAGACTGGGAAAAAAGTCAGTGGGGCAAAATGGCTTAGAGACCCTTTAAGCCCACCGTTTCAAACTAATTTAGTCTGGGGGCAAAGATTCCTGCAAATTTGCTTATCACAATTTGATAAAATGGGCACTGTCCCATGCAAAACAATTCCTGTAGATATGGTTCACTGTCCGGCGCCTCTCAAACCAAGCAAACAAGCAACCCAAAAACAATTAGAAGAATACAAGGAATGTAAAAAGAATCTTAAAATGAGTATAGTCGGGGTTGAAAAAGTAAATCAATTAAGGCACGACTTAACCCAAGATGGTCATTCTGATAAAACATTAATTGTAAGTGTAGATGGAAGCTATACGAACCAAACAGTTCTAAAAAACCTATGCAAAGGAGTTACCATTATAGGAAGAATACGTAAAGATTGTAAGCTTAATGAGTTGCCTCAAGAGACTGCTTCCACGGGTCGCAAACGCATCTATGGTGTTGATCTTCCTACCCCCGAACAAATTAGAATGTCTAATGATTATGAATGGCAATCAATCAATGGATATGCAGCAGGCAAAGTTCATTCATTTAAAGTAAAAACGATTGAAAAGGTTCGATGGCGAAAGGCAGGTAAGAAAAATCTGAGGTTAGTAATAATTAAGCCCGTTGGTTATAGGTTGAGAAAAAATTCTGATATACTGCGCAGAGACCCTATTTATCTTATTTGCACAGATACAGATTTACAACTTGAAAAATTATTGCAAGCTTACTTGTGGCGGTGGGGAATAGAAGTAAATTTCAGAGAACAAAAAACTATGTTAGGGTGTGGCCAGGCTCAAGTAAGGAAAGAAGTTGCTTGCGAAAAGGTGCCTGCCTTTCATACAGGCATATATGCTTTGTTGCTTTTGGCAGGAATAAAATCTAAAGCAATAAAACTACCCAGACCAAAATGGTATCCACTTAAAAAAGAAATTGCAACTACCGGAGATATTATCAATAATTACAGAGCTTCAAATTGGGCAGAAAAAATGAAAATTAGTTTTGATGACTTCGTCAATATTGAAATAAATCAACGAAGTCGCAAAAACTACGTAAACCCTTGTTTATCAGCACTTATGTATGCTCGTAATTAGCCAAACTCCAG
>CAZDEU010000327.1:0-1728 GCA_964504265.1 uncultured Bacteroidales bacterium | reverse complement strand
TTTTTGCTACAAATAATTCCTACTGTAATAATCCCAACTTGAGATGTGTTAATCGTATATACTATATTATTAATAATATAGTGTGTTAATTACACGATACACTGATAATAGTATGAAAATATGCCGTTCGCATTAAAATAGACCCGACTGAACCAATCCAAATCACTAATTTTTACCTATATTTGAACGTGTTCGCTCGTAAAGTTATTATCCGACTATAAAAATCACACCACTGAATGGCGAGATCAACAAATCATCATAAATTTGCGGACAAAAGTTTGTAAAACGCAAAAATGTCCGTAAATGATTTACACAAAAACTATTTTTTAGCTTCTTTAATTATAGTTTCACAGATAGA
Source organism: uncultured Bacteroidales bacterium (assembly GCA_964504265.1). Taxonomy (GTDB): domain Bacteria; phylum Bacteroidota; class Bacteroidia; order Bacteroidales; family JAKIYJ01; genus JAKIYJ01. The sequence goes on along the minus strand of CAZDEU010000327.1, from coordinate 1,370 downwards.
TTTGTCATTTATTCTCATTATAGAATCATTATATGCAATTGTTTTAAAGGGATTAATTCCTCCATACCACAATATTTTTTGATCTATTATAACCGCATTTATTTCAAGATTTGTCTTTAACAAGCCAGAAATATTTTTATGCTCAATTGTTTTATTGCTATGAGTAAATATCTTTACATTGCCACATGTGTTCAACAAATCGATTACCACTCCTTCGTTATAATCGTTAATGATAAAAACAACTTCTTTCCTTGAATCTATTAAGTCCTCAAATAATTTTGCTTTATAGTCATAAGTTGAATATATTTTTCTTTCAAAAATAACTTCATCGCCACTGATAACGTAGCCTAGTTTTTTATACGCTCTTAATCGATCATGATACATACTTTCGAACATCTTGACATTGATATCAACATAATCATGTACTTCTACATCGTTTTTATCTTCATTTTCACGATGCAAGCGTCCTACATATTGTTCTAATGTTCCATTCCATCTAAATGGCGAAACAATAAATAGTGTATCTAATTTCTTTTCATCAAAACCTTCACCAATATATTTTCCAGTAGAAATAATAACAAACCCTTTTTTAGCTTTTTTAATATTCTCAAAAAACGTTTTCTTTTCACTGTTCGATAATTGCCCATTAATTACAAAAACATCATTAATATTGTTAAGTTTATTTTTTAATATACTTATATGCTCAATCCTATCTGTTAGAACAATAATATTTCTTTTTGTTTTGTATGCATTTTTTATGTCGTTAACAATTCTTTCGTTTCTTTCTTCATCAGACAACAAACATGAAAGCATATTAGAATATGACGTTGTTTTTTCCAAGGATGTATATGTAAAATATGTAAATTCCGGCTTTAGGATTTTATCAAAATTGCTATCTTCGTCTTTATATTGATATCTGATATCGCCAATAGTTTTATAAATAATCTTTTCGTTTTTATCGCTTCTTTTTGGAGTTGCAGTAAAACCATATAAATATTTGCTGTAGCACTTTCTGACAACCTGTTCATACGTCGAAGCAGCAATATGATGAACTTCATCAAAAATAATGACACCATATTGCTTTAATATTTCTCCACTTTCTTCGCTTAATAGTGAGTCAATACAAGCAATATCAATCATATTTGTTAGCTTCTTTTTATTACCACTATATTGACCGAATTTATCTTTTTCTTTTTTAAACTCGTATCCAACATCTAAAAAAGTATTTAATCTATCTTTCCATTGTTTCAATAATGTTAAATTTGGAACAATAATAAGCGTGTTTAACTTTAATTCAGCTATAAGCGCAATAGCGGTAACTGTTTTACCATATGATGGTCGAGCAACAAATAAACCATTATCATATTTTA
>CAZDEU010000326.1:0-1738 GCA_964504265.1 uncultured Bacteroidales bacterium | reverse complement strand
TTTACTTGTATTGGTTTTTGGGCATTTATTGCATTTCTCGCATTTCCTGTTGTTGATAAGCTGTTTGTTGCAAAATATCCTACCATTGCACCAACAACTAATTATAGAAAGTTATTTTTTAAATAACTCGTATTAAATTTAGTAGAACGAACCATTTATAAATGTTTCTCTACAAATTCATCCAAATTTTTGTGTAATTGAATATAAATTTATATTACTTTAATAGACATAATCTATAAAATCCTCTCCGATAAAACACCTTTTTAACCATATTGGATCATTATTTGAAGGAGGAATAACGTTGCCGCCAATATCATGACAATTTTCCCTAGTTATCCCTCGAATAGCTACCACGCCCTGTCCTGTATTTTCTTGAATAAACTTATTTGCATTTCCTGTTGTTGATAAGCTGTTTGTTGCAAAATATCCTACCATCCCACCAACAACTAATGCAACAGCAATTAAAACATACCATTTCATTTTTTCATTTTTCATTTCTTTCACTCCTTTTTATTTTATTTTTTAAGTTTATTATTAAATTATCCTGGAGAATAAAATAATAATTTAAACACTGAATTAAAATCATTTAAGATATCTATAATCTCAATATCATCCATTAATTTTAATTTATTTTTCATTACATTTACAAATTCAAGAAATCAAAGCGATTACATCACGACCGCTTCTTCCTTTTAAGACACAATTTTTATAATTATAACTGTTGCCTGAAGGGACTACCGTGCCACCATGTTTTATACAATTTTCCTCAGTAATAAATTCTGTTGCAACCCAACCAGATTCTGTATTTTCTTGAATAAACTTATTTGCATTTCCCGTTGTTGCTAAATTTGATGTTGCAAAGTATCCTATTATTGCTCCAACAACTAATGCAACAGCAATTAAGAAATACCATTTCATTTTTTCATTTTTCATTTCTTTCACTCCTTTTTGTTTTATTTTTTGATTTTATTATTAAATTATAACTTCACAAAGTTATAAATAACATTTTTAATAATTATATTGTGTTGCGATGGGTTTATAAATGTTTTTTTTTAGTTTTGTCCAAGATTTTGTGCAATTCGACTAAATTTAAAAATAATCAAAAAAATATAAGAAAAAGAAAAAAGAGCGAATCGCGCTCTTATGTCAAAATAATTTAAATACACCTGATTAAACAAGGCACTATTTTTCATTTGGAGTTATTGGGCGTATAACGTCTTTACAACAAGCATCACAATCAACATCACCATCTGGTCCGTAACCAAAACACATAGTGTCTATTCCGCCACAAACACAATCAAGACCTACCTTAACCGCTGGATTTACTTGTATTGGTTTTTGGGCATTTATTGCATTTCTCGCATTTCCTGTTGTTGCTAAATTTGCTGTTGCAAAGTATCCTATTATTGCTCCAACAACTAATGCAACAGCAATTAAGAAATACCATTTCATTTTTTCATTTTTCATTTCTTTCACTCCTTTTTGTTTTATTTTTTGATTTTATTATTAAATTATAACTTCACAAAGTTATAAATAATATTTTTAATAATTATATTGTGTTACGATGGGTTTATAAATGTTTTTTTTAGTTTGTCCCAGTTTTTGTGCAAAAATTTCTGAATTATTTCTTCTGTTTTGCTTGATATCTTATGCTTTGCTTTCTTGCTTTTTCACAAAGTCTTGTGATCTTCTTGTCTGTAAATGGATTGATGGCTTTTATGCCTGGAATCTTGTTGAA
>CAZDEU010000325.1:0-1763 GCA_964504265.1 uncultured Bacteroidales bacterium | reverse complement strand
TTGTTCTGAAAATAAATTTAGTTCCATAGAATTTGTAATTTCGTTTTTTTGCTGAATAAAGTCTAGTCTAAATTCATCTCTGATTTTTCCATTATTATTAAGTCTATCTATTATCATTTTGTAATATTCGGGGTGTAACTCGCAGCTTATATAATTGCGTTTAAGATTTTTACATGTAAATAATTCACTTCCACTACCTCCGAATAAAACAAATACGTCGTCGCCTTCTTGTGTACAAGATTTGATTAACATTTCTACTAATTTTAATGGTATTTGACAAGAATGAAATGTCTTATCCTTACTAACATTTTTTACTAAATCAAAATAGAACCAACTATAAGGCATTCGTCCTAATTGCCCTGATGCTATTCGTCCTTGTATTCTTTTGTCTGTTGGATTTTGATAAGGTACAGCTACATTATCTTTATAAAATTTATTGTTTTTACTCTTTGTTGCATGCAGAATACTTCTATGAGCTGTTGTAAATCGTCTATGACTGTGACCAACATTTGTGTTGTAAATCCAAACATAATCTTGTACATCATATGCATTGTTGTCTAAAAATTTAACTCTCATGTGAGCGTTTTGTTTAGGATAATTCATCATAAACAAACTACCAGTTGGTTTTAAAACTCTCATACTCTCTTTTGCAAGTTCTATATACCAATCAATATAATTATCCCATTTTTGAGTATAATTTTTACCAGCATAGTTTATTCCTACATTATAATCAGGATCACCATAAACCATATCCAGTGAATTGTCAGGAATACGTTTTAATACAGCAATAACATCTTCATTAAAAATTTTGTTTCTAAATTCCTTAATCATTGTAATTAATTTTTTTGAATTAATTTATACTCAACTGATTTTACAAACTTTATTGAAGTGATGTCCAATGGTTTTGTAAAAGTATAAGCCCACAGTTTTAAAATATCTCCTGTTTTTAATGTTTCTCTAACAACATAAACACAATATATTTTTTTAATTTTTCCTTTGATTGCGTCTTGTAAATTTGCATTAAAGTAATATAAAAATGGGTGATATAATTGATAAACCGAGAAACTGTCGGGCTTTCCGTTTTTTCCCTCAAATACACCTATAGTTCCCTTAAACTCAATTGTTAGGTCAACTTCAATTTGAATATTTTTCAATTTTAGTTTTGCTTCTTTTCCAAATGAATATTCAAATGAGGTTTTTGTCCTGTGTGGAAAATATGTTTTTGGACGTTGAAAAATATCAATATCTTCTAATTCGGTATCTTTCCCAAAAAGAAAATGATGCAAAATTCTTTGATTGTTTGCAACAGATAATATGTTACTTTCACTTGAATTATACTGGTTCAACAAACTTTTTTTATAATTCCATTTTATTGTTTTTTGTATAGGTTCAAAATCATGATATACTTTTGCAATTCCTTTAATAAATTTATGCTCGCCACTTCCAAGATGAATAATTGCAATATCATTTTTTAGCAATATTTCAGGTAATTTTGTTTTATTATCAAGTTTAGTTACATCAAAAGGATTACCAAATCTAACTTTTTTACAAACATCTTTTACTATATCATTATGGAAAACATAGTCATTCTTACGTTTACATATCTTATAAAGTTCTTCAATTACTTGTTCTTTTTTACTTGCCATATCATCAATTATAAAAAAAATTTAATTATTAATACTTCAGCGTTGTGATGTCTTCTTATGCCAAAGGCCCTAAAAACCAACTTATTCAGCTATATTCATTTCGTCAAGCAAATAACC
>CAZDEU010000324.1:0-1775 GCA_964504265.1 uncultured Bacteroidales bacterium | reverse complement strand
TCTTGCAGGTGCTACTTATGGAGAGTATCTATTTTTATTTAGTGCTATTTTTGCCCTATTTTCTTTCATTTCTTTACATTTGATAAAGAAAAAGGATTTATAACCCCACTCCTTTTCTGAGAATTATAGCTTGGAAATACATATTTTATTTAGAATTTTATATTTTTATCAATTTTCAACAAGAATATTTGGAATGAATGAAATCCTATTATTCTTGTGATAAATGATTCAAATAATTCAGTACTTTCATATCAAATTGTTATTTTATATTAGTTTCCATATATTCTTTATCAGAAAACTTTGAAAAATGATTTGCTGATTCGATTGTTTTTAATTTTACATCATCAACTGATTTTTTTAAATTTTCAAAAATACTCTGAGTACTTTTTCTTGTGTTTTCTACTTTATTTGTGATTATTTCTGTAGTATTTTGTTTTAATTCTAGTGTTTTATTTTTTGTATATGATACAGTTTGTTCTGATTTCACAATAATATATTTATACTGGTTTTTTACATTCTCCAAATAAGGATTATTTGGTATATAAGATTTTAATAATTGTGATAATTCAAACTCTTTCCATAATGTATTTAGTATTGAAAATCCTATTAATCCCATACCAACTGGTGGATAAGTCATAGATACAGTAACTATAATAGCTCTTGATAATGATATAGCACTAACATTTTGTAGCATCTCATTAAAAGATATTTCATCATTTAAATATTTTAAAATAATTGGATATGTATCTATCCCAATAGAAACTAATACTACAGGAAGTGATGAATTGTCCTCTTTGCTAGTATCTATAATAATTTGAAGCACTTTTACAAAAGCTCCTCTAAAAGCACTAGATTTAATTGCTTCAAAAACTTCTTTCAAAGAATTTTCTACAACTATTTTATCAACAACTTCTCCTCTATAAACTTTAGCCAAAATTTTTATAGAAGCTTGAATACTTGACAACACTCCACCAATTGCACTACCCATAGCAGCACCTGATAAAACTTCACTTCCATTTGCAAATTGCTGAATTAAAATTGCTGATAGTTCTGGATTTTCAGCTATTGTAATACACATATCATTACTTACTGGGAGGCTAGTAACACCATCAAGTTCAATAACTGTAGAAACATTATCATAGTTACTTGCTAATTCTGTATGATCACTATTAATTATAAATTCATCTGTAGTATTTTTATATTTTGGATTATTAATTGATTTCAATATATATTCTTCATTTCCAACTTTGGCTTGTATTGTTTTAATAATTTCACCTGTTTCAGTATTTATGATAATAATATCTGGTTCACCTAATCTTTCTGGATTAAAATCCAATCTAAATTTTTCATTAAGTTGTTCAAATTTTCCAGGTGTTATTCTAACTGCTTCATAAGGTTTTCCTAATAAAGTTGCATTTGCATTAAATGTTGCTTCTTGTGTATGCTCAAAAGCAAAACCTTTAGAGGAATTACTATTTTTATAGACATTACCTTCTTTAGTAATTAAATTACCATCTCCATGTGTTATTGCTTTTGATACTGTATCGCGTACCATATCCGATGCATTATCAATAATCTTTGTGGCAGAAGGAATAAAAGAGTCTCTAATACTACCAATCATTTTTTTCATAACTTACCTTTAAAATTAAATTTACTTTTCATAAAAACTTAAATAATGAATAATAATTTCTTATTTTTCGAAGACACCTAATCATATTCTAAATCCACTTATTTTTCTTAAAAATAAAAAACTGAAAACCTACTATGCAAAGTAA
>CAZDEU010000323.1:0-1777 GCA_964504265.1 uncultured Bacteroidales bacterium | reverse complement strand
ATTCCTGCGATACCGAATGTTTCAACAAGAACTTTTGCAACATTTGGTGACAAGAATGCCGGCAATGTTGGTCCAAGGTGAATGTTTTTAACACCAAGGTGCAACAATGCAAGTAGTACAATAACCGCTTTTTGTTCGTACCAGGCAATGTTAAATGCTATCGGAAGCTTGTTGATATCATCAAGCCCAAATACTTCTTTTAACTTAAGAGCGATAACTGCTAGTGAATAGCAATCATTACACTGTCCCGCATCAAGAACTCTAGGAATTCCACCGATATCTCCCAATGCGAGTTTATTGTAACGATATTTCGCGCAGCCTGCTGTAAGAATTATAGTATCTTTAGGCAGTTTTTCAGCAAACTCTGTAAAGTATTCTCTTGATTTCATTCTGCCGTCACAACCAGCCATTACAAAGAATTTTTTTATGGCACCAGATTTTACTGCATCAACAACTTTGTCTGCAAGAGCCAAAACCTGATTGTGCGCAAATCCGCCAACTAATTTACCTGTTTCAATTTCTGTAGGAGCAGGAAGTTTTTTCGCCATTTCTATAACTTCTGAAAAATCTTTTTTACCGTTTTCATCAGGTACAATATGTTTACAGCCAGGATATCCTGAAGCACCTGTTGTGAAGATTCTTTCTCTGATTTCTTCTTTTCTTGGCGGAACTATGCAGTTTGTTGTAAACAGAATAGGACCGTTGAATGTTTCAAATTCTTCAAGCTGTTTATGCCAAGCGTTTCCGTAGTTTCCAACCAAGTTATCATACTTTTTGAAAGCAGGATAATAGTGAGAAGGAAGCATTTCGCTGTGTGTATAAACATCAACGCCGGTTCCTTGAGTTTGCTCCAGAAGCTGTTCCATATCTCTCAAATCATGACCTGAAATCAAGATAGCAGGGTTGTTTCTAACACCGATATTAACTTCAGTAATTTCAGGGTTGCCGTATTTTGAAGTATTGGCTTCATCAAGAAGAGCCATTGTTATTACACCGTATTCACCTGTTTTTAAGGTTAAAGCAACTAAATCATCAGCTGCAAGCGAATCATTTAATGTAGCTGCAAGAGCTTCATATATAAAGGAGTAAATATCGTTGTTTTCCTTGCCAAGATTTACTGCGTGCTCTGCATAAGCAGCAATACCTTTTAAGCCGTATATAATCATTTCTCTTAAAGAACGTACATCTTCATTCTCTGTTGATAAAACACCTATAGAGGCAGCTTTTTCTACCATTGTTTCCTTTGAACTGACTTCAAAAGTCGCAGCATCATGAAGATTACTTGCTGAAAATTTTGCTCTTAATTCATTTCTTGCTGCAATATTTTTTCTGATTTGCTCTTCTATCGCATCATCGTCAAAATTAGCGTTTGTAATTGTAATAAACAGGCTTGTTAAAACCTGATGGTTAACTTGTTTTAATTCATTTACATCAAGATTGCCTTTAGTTACAACTTCTGCAATTCCTTTTGTTGAATAAATAAGTAAATCCTGTAATTTAGCTGTACCCTCTTTTTTTCCGCAAACGCCCTGAATTTGACAGCCTTCTCCTTTAGCCGCTTCTTGGCATTGATAACAAAACATGCTCATTTTAGAACCTCCTTCTTTCTTGTCTTTTTTACCAAATAATTTCTCTAAAAACATTTGTTTTCTCCAGTTTATACTATTTCACCGTTTATTGATATTACATATTCTTTAATTATTATATTTTTGCCTGATTGCTGCATTGCTTTCTTAATAAGCATTTCAACACCACCACAACATGGAACTTCCATCCT
>CAZDEU010000322.1:0-1778 GCA_964504265.1 uncultured Bacteroidales bacterium | reverse complement strand
TTAGTTATACAAGAATTTTATAGTTAAATCAAAAACTTGAGGTCAGTTGTTCTGAAATTAATTTCTTAAGTATTTGTATTTTTTGAATTCTTTTTATATACTTTTGTATTATGTTTATATAAATATATATATTTTAATATTTATTGAACAAACTAAACTTAATTAATAATTTAAATTATATTATTATGAAAACAGCTAACATTTTTTTAATTATTATTTTTTCATTCACCTTTTTCTCATGTGCATTGCAAAAAGGTAAGTTGCAATATGAAGGTAAAAAAAATGAAATTATTGTAACTCAATCCATTAAAGATTTCATGGCTAAAAAATCTAATCCTTCAATTGTACTCAGAGTGCCTTATGTTGAAGAAAATGCAACAACATCTGACACCAACAATTATATTTATACTGCAATTGAAAAAGAATTAATTCTTGCAGGTTTTAATGTAAAAGACAGAGGATTACTAAGCGAGGTAATGAACAAAAAAAGAGAAAGCATTAATTATTCTGACATACAATCATTAACAGAAGCAGATTTAATATTGGAACTTGTTAAAATTAACCGTAACATAAGGTATACTACAAATAAAATTATTACTAAAGAAGGCTACGAAAAAGTTTTTAATAAACCTATAACAAGATATGGAGCCAGTATTGAATTTAAATTAATTATTGTTAAAGAAAATATTTTGGCAGGTAGTTATTTATTCTATTATACACCATGTTCCAAGGATAATAATTCTGGTTGTGAATGTGCTGTTGGTTATAAATCTTATGATGTGTATCCGCTTATTAACTATTGTAACCAACCAAAAGTTGTAAATATTCCTTACGAATACGTTGATGGCAGTATACTGGAAGAATTTGTTAGAAGTGGTATCAGATTATTAATCGAAGAAATTAAAAAATAATATCAATTTTTAATTATTTTTAATGACAGATTAAAAAATTAAATTGAAATAATTTTAGAGTTTACACACTTTTCGAGTTATTGTTACAATTTCCTTGATATATATTATGAAATAACTGCATTTCGAGGTGCGGTTAGAGCATTTTGAGGTGCGTTCATGGAATTTTTGAAATAATCTCTGGGGAGTATCTCACAAAGTGTGTAAACCCCAAAGTTATTCTGAAAAATTTTTTCTGTGCTGTCTTAAGATAAAACTTTCGAGCTTCTTTCCTGTCGGTGCGTAGCTTTTATTTATGCAGAGATGGTGAATATAATTTATCAATCAACTGCTCTTATTTCTCACGTGCATCATTCAATAAATTCAAATCAGTTGGATAGGCTATATCCTGTGAGCAGGCTGTGGCATCTGTGATAAGTTTTTCGTGATTGATAGGTGTTTACCAACAAATCCCATGAAATTTGTTTAGACAACTTAACCCATCGGTTATTGGAATCTAATTCTTGTTCAAAGGGGCTTTCAAATCCTTCTATTGTTATTTGACTTGGACTAATATATGCATTCTTGGATGCACGGTTTTTTGAACTTTTTGCCATATTTTTATGCATTTTGAGTACTACAAATATGCAAATAATTATTGAAAATAAAGCGTTTTAAAATTATTCAGCAGACCCTAATTAATTGTTAATTTCGATTATGTGTCTTTTTATTATACCACACAACGGTCGAGGCTAAATGCTGGCAGGCAATACAGAGCACATAACTGTCATTTTACGACAATGTTAATTTGATGTACTTCACTAGAATTAAGTACGTCCTGCCTGCTTGCATTTAGCCTTTGTTGGCAACTGGGCATCGTTTCTGTCAGTC
>CAZDEU010000321.1:0-1818 GCA_964504265.1 uncultured Bacteroidales bacterium | reverse complement strand
TTCTATCGGTTTTGGAATATATGTCATCTCTGTTTCTTTTAATGCCCCCTAACGTACAGAGTATTGCCGTTTTATTTTTTTTGCAGGAATTAAAGGCACTGCCCTTTCTGCCCGTACAAATGATTGAAAGAGCACTGCCCTTTCTGCCTGCTCGTCCGCCTGCAAAAAAAATATTACGGCAATACTTGCGTTATGGGCTGGTTTATTTTCTTTCAATATTTATCCTTAATCTTTTTAATACCGTCCATTACTATTTTATTATCTTTGAAATAAATACTTGCGCTGTCTTTTGTTGTCTTATATATTTCATTTGAAGTAAAAAAGTACATATCTTTATGCGCAAAACGCCATTTAATATTACAAGCTGAAATGCAAGGAATTGTACTTTTTGAAGTAACAATAAATGGAACGACAGAATTTGAATCTAAATGTAAAATGCCATTTTCAGTAGATGTTATATCTAAATAAATTAGCTCACGCATATCTACATTTGACATGACTTCTAACTTCTGAATGTTTAAGAAATCAACTTGATATTCAAGAACAAATAATGGTTTCTTATTATTTTGTTGAGTATAATAAGCGACATCCTGAAATTTAAGTTTATATTTCTTTTCTGGAAAAGACTTTGACCTTATTGAAAATTCATTTTGAATGTTTTTACCAAATCTTACCAATTTATCTGGTATCTCTTTACCAAAATTACTTTTAGATATTTCAGATATATTTAGGTCTGAATAGTAATCAATTAATTGAGGTTTCGGTAATTCAAAAGTTTGTAACATAAACGCATTACCACCTGCATCCATGTATGCAACAAATGAATTTAGTTCAAATGTTGAAGATTTCTTATTTATAGTTCTTAAAGAATCAACAAATAGTTTAATTGTATCAACAAATTTTGATGCAGGATAATCTGTCAAATACTTACAATAAGATTCTAAATTATTTTGTTTTTTTGCTTTATAGTAAGCTAATTTGTAAATATTTTCCTGAGCAGATTTATTATATTCGGAATTCGGAAAATCGTTAATAAACTTTTGATATGATTCAATTGTGTTTTCAATTTTTGCTTTTTCAAATTCTTTTTGAGTGTTGTTACAAGCGAAAAAAAGTAATATCATACATGATATTAATAAATCAATAAATAAAGTTTTCATAATTTTCATTGTTTAAGTTTAGATTGTTTAATTGAACACTTTAACTGTACCATTAGGCAATGTTACTTTTCCTTTGCCTCGAATATAAACATAGCCATATTTCGAATCTAATAAAAAGGTAAGGGGATAAACTGGATTTTTTTCTCCGTTGAATATATAATTACCAATTCTAATAGTACCAATAATACGGTGAATACTGGCAGCATTACCTCCAGGAATTAAGTATTCTACTCCATTAACCTTAATGGGATTAAAAACTAAAATCCCATCAGATGGATACATACTACCAACCTTAATTTCATCAGTTCCAGACTTCCAGATACCTACACCACCAATTGTATCTATTTTACCATTTTGAATAATTAATGGAATATTGTTCCAAATAGCACCCTCTGCAACATTATTATTAATATCTTTATCATTATAAGTTGGAATAAAAGTAACAGCATCCTCTTTTGTAATAAAGTTTATCATTCCAGTTTCCATATAAGCACTGCCAACTACAATGTTTATAGTGCTACCATCCGCAACAGGACAAATCAATTTAATGTTTATTCCCTTAATTTTTCTTAAATCATCAGTCATTAACGGGATTGACCCTTTACCAATAATTGCAGTTTTCGAACTAATTTTTGAATTAGATGCGGGTAGTATTTCT
>CAZDEU010000320.1:0-1833 GCA_964504265.1 uncultured Bacteroidales bacterium | reverse complement strand
GTAGCTCTTTGTTGAGTGAAAGCATTATGTCTGCTTTTTCTATGAAAGGTTGTTGGTCGTCTTTAGATATTTTTCTTATTGGTAATTGTTTTAATTGATATCCTTTAATTTTTGGAAATAAGTCTTTATTGTCATAGTATTTTGAAAGCCAAATTTTTTTAATAAGTAATGAATTAAGTAATGCAAGTAAATATAAATAATCATATTCTTTATTTTTTAAAACTATACTATACATTGTATTTAATGTCGCATAACCATATAAATCAAATGCAAAAATTGGCTCAGGGTTTCCAATTTGTCTAACTACAATTTTTTTGCTTTTGTGAAATTCCATATTCCAAGATCCCCCTGCTTTAACGATATTTGGTGCATTTTTAAAGAATAGGCTTGGTTCATTTAATAAATACCTATTCACGTCTTTGCCAGTATAACATTTTTCCCAATCATCTTCTTTTTTTGACTCTGATACAAAAGTATTTTTATCTTTAGTTTGTAGACCAAATGTGACTGTACATAACTCTTCTAATAAAATACATTTATTATAATTTATTTTTATGTTAAAATCTAAATTAAGATTAAATGTTTGCTCAAAATCATTATTCCAAACTGATTGTGATTTTGTTGTATGCAATTTTAAATTACTATTTCGTGAAATGAATATTGGAATATTTGAATTAAATGTTTGGCTTTTTTTCAAAATTAAAGTTGCTACATCAACGCCAGCATCAAAAAATACATTATCATTATAATTAACTATAGCTTCAATAAAAGTTTTATTCAAAATAAAATTTCTTAGGCTTTGTAAATACTTATTTGTCAAGTATGTATTGGGTGTAATAAAGCCTAAAAGCCCATTAACTTTTAATAAATTTATGGCTTTCTCATAAAACAAATGATATAAATCAATTTTAAAACTAACAACTTTAAATAATTTGTAATAATTTAAAGTTATTTCATCTGTATTTGATGGTTGACAAAGCACATACGGCGGGTTTCCAATCACCACATTAAACCCTCCCTTATATTCAGTACGGAATGCGTGTTCTGGGGAGCAAATCATTTTCTGAACAAGGGGCTGCAGCCCCTTGTTAATATCAGCTACACCATGTTTGTTGTTAGCAAGGGGCTGCTGACCATTGTTATTGTCTGCTACACCATGTTTGTTATCAACAAGGGGCTGCTGACCATTGTTATTGTCAACTACACCATATTTGTTGTCAGCAAGGGGCTGCAGCCCCTTGTTGATGTCAGTCAAACCATGTTTATTTCGATTGTTGTTTATGTAATGTATTGTTGAATAAAGTTGTTCTTTATTTACTATAAGATTTTTATGAAACTTTTGTGCCCAAAGGTTAAAAACTTCATCTTTAGGAATTTGTAAATATTCTTTGAATTTCTGGGCTGATTTTCCTTTGATTTTACGTACAATATTAGTTAACTCATCTTCTTCGCACACTATAATAAAATGTATATGGTCGGTTAAAATGTTATACGCAAGACAATTAATAGCATCTTCTTGTATAATATCTGAAATTATACTTGTAATAATTATAGCATCTTTATCGTCAATATAAAAAGAGCGGTCAATATGCATTTCTCCATCTGCTCTACTTTCCTTTACTTTGTAATCAATCATTCTTTGCGAAGTGCGAGTGTCGTGGGTTGCTGTTGTAATGTGCCAGGCTTTCTTATTTTTTATTTCAAACACCTTAGGAAATTCTTTTTGCCAGTCAAATGCTTTTTCGCCTGCTACAGCAGGGTCATCAATTAAAGAATTACCGCATTTAATATTATTGCTAAGGTCGTTGAGTTTGCGATTTGGTTTTGCTGTTC
>CAZDEU010000319.1:0-1841 GCA_964504265.1 uncultured Bacteroidales bacterium | reverse complement strand
CCTCAAAATAATTTTTTACCCCAAAGAACCACGAATTTTTAGTTTAGAAAGATTTTTTATAATTTTACGCAACAAAACATTTAAAACAATAAAATATGAAGAAAATCATCAATTCCCCCAAAGCTCCTGCACCAATAGGACCTTATAATCAGGCTGTTGCTGCAAACGGATTTTTATTTGTTTCGGGTCAGATACCTGCTGAAACTGAAAGCGGTAAAATTATTACTGGCGATATTGAAGCAGCTACACGCTGTGTAATGGAACATCACAAGTCAATACTTACTGAAGCTGGATTAGATTTTAGCAATGTAATTAAAACTACAATTTTTATAACCGACATGGATAATTTTGGCAAAATCAATGAGGTTTATGGAAGTTACTTTTCTGAGAATGCTCCTGCCCGCGAAACTGTGCAGGTTGCTGCTTTGCCCAAAGGTGTTGAAGTTGAAATAAGTTTAATTGCTGTTTATAACTAATATTTTAAAATGCGAAAATTTTTATTTAGTTCTTTTGTTGCTTTTATCTTAGTTTTTAATGTAAGAGCTGACGAAGGGATGTGGATTCCTTTGCTTTTGTCAGAACAAATTGACGAAATGAAATCTATGGGATTAAAACTCTCAGCCGAAGATATTTACAGTATTAACCATTCATCGTTAAAAGATGCTATTGTGTTGTTTGGCGGAGGTTGTACAGGCGAAATTGTTTCAAATTCTGGTTTGCTTTTTACAAATCATCATTGTGGTTATAGTTCTATTCAATCGCATAGTTCAGTTGATGCTGATTATCTTAGAGATGGTTTTTGGGCAATGAACCAAAAAGAGGAATTGCCTAACAAAGGGCTTAAAGCCAGCATTTTAGTCAGAATGGAAGATGTTACACTTTCTGCATTAAAAGGTATTACTAAAAATATGACCGAAGCTGACAGAAAAAATATTATTGAACGTAATGTCGCTGTAATTATTAATGAAGCAGTTGAAGGAACTCATTATGAAGCAAGTGTTAAACCTTTTTATCACGGCAATGTATTTTATCTTGTTGTATCTGAAGTGTTTACAGATGTCAGATTAGTTGGGGCGCCACCTTCAAGCATTGGCAAGTTTGGTGGCGATACCGATAATTGGGTTTGGCCAAGGCACACAGGCGATTTTTCTGTTTTTAGAATATATGCAGATAAAAACAATAAACCTGCTGAATATTCTGAAAGCAATGTGCCTTATATTCCTCGTAAACATTTAAGTATTTCTTTAAAAGGATATAAAGAAGGCGATTTTACTTTTGTATTTGGTTATCCAGGAACTACTAATCAGTATGTACCTTCTTTTCATGTTAATGCCGTTGCTTTTGAAGAAAATCCAGTCAGTATTGCATTAAGAGAAAAAAGACTTGCCGTAATTGATAAATATATGACACAAAGTCGTTTGGCAAGAATTCAGTATAGCGCTAAATATGCGAGTATTGCTAATTTCTGGAAAAAAATGATTGGCGAGTCGCAAGGATTAGAAGATGCCGGTGCTGTTGAAGAAAAAATTAAACTTGAAAAAAAGTTTAATCAATGGGCTAATTCTGATAATGAACGTGCAAAAAAATACGGTAAACTATTGCCTGCTTACGAAAAAGCATATCAGGAATTAAAGCCTTTAAATATGGCTTTTAATTATATAATTGAAGCAGGACTTGGAGTTGAAATAATTAGATTTGCTTGGGCTTTTAATAGCCTTGTTACTATTAGCTCCGATAAAAATATTAAAGATGCTGATGTTACTGCGCAGGTTGAAATTCTTAAAAAGAGTGCAGCTTCTTTCTTCAAAAATTATAATTCTGATATTGATAAAGAATTATTT
>CAZDEU010000318.1:0-1850 GCA_964504265.1 uncultured Bacteroidales bacterium | reverse complement strand
ATGAAAGAAATTAAACATTATTATAATAAGGGTGTTATAGCTCGAAAAGGAATTGGATATTAATTTTTTTATTTATGAAATGAGCATTTTTAAAAATTATGTTAGGACATAATTGTAAGCATCCTAGTTCTATACTAAACTATTGAAAATTAATATAATCGTATATAATATTAAGATAAACGATTATTTTTGTAACATAAACAGTATAAAAAATGAGTAAAGAATTAATGCAAAATATTAATAGCCTTTATCTGAAAATAAGGGAGAGATACTAGAAAATGCCAGAAATAAGGTTTACCGTACCGCTAATTTTGAAAAGGTTTTAGCTTACTGGAATATAGGTAAAGAAATAGTTGAAGAAGAACAAAACGGTAAAGGACGGGCAGATTATGGTAAACAATTAATGAAGGACTTATCACTGAGACTAACCAGAGACTTAGGAAAGGGTTTTTTCTTGTCCAATTTATTCAATATGAGAAAGTTTTACCAGTCTTATCCAATTTTCCAGACAGTGTCTGGAAAATTGAGCTGGTTCCATTACTGTGAATTATTGACTATTAATGATAAAGACAAGCGTTCTTTTTATGAGAAAGAGAGCATGGATTCGAAATGGAGTTTAAGCGAATTGAAACGCCAGATAGACAGTTCTTTATATGAAAGGCTTTTGTTATCAGAGGGTAAAGCAAATAAACAAAAAGTTCTTAAACTGTCAAGTGAGAGTCAAATAATATAATAACCATCTGACATTATAAAAGATCCTTATGTGTTTGAATTTTTAGGAATACCTGAGAAGAAGCCAGTTTTAGAAAAAGAACTGGAAAAAAAGTTAATCCGTCACATAGAAGATTTTTTACTGGAACTTGGAAAAGGATTTATGTTTGTGGGTAGCCAACAGCGCATTACACTTGGGAATGAGCATTATTACGTTGATATGTTTTTTTACAATAAAATACTGAAAGCATACATTTTAATAGATTTGAAAATAAGAACAATGCAGCATGTTGATGTAGGTCAAATGAATACATATTTGAACTATTACAAAACAGAAATTAATGAACCGGCAGATAATGAACCAATAGGAATTATTCTGTGTACTGAAAAAAATGAAATAGAAGCAAAATACGCATTAGGCGGATTAACCAATCATATTTTTGGATCCAGATATGTATATTATCTCCCAGATAAAGACACTTTAATACAAGAAGTACAAAAGGCATTAGAAGAAAATATTAAATAAAATACGCAGTCCACCGCTCTGTCGTGTCCAATTTGCGATTTGTTATCCCCGCAGGTTTTTGAACCTAATACTCAAATAGTTACATATTGCAAAGGCTAATAATATTAGTCTTATTCAAATATAAGCAATTACAACCCAAATCAACGCCCCAATCTGCCCTACCGAGCGTAGACCAGGCAAACCGGCGAGCCAGCGTAGGCCTGTGAACTGCAAAAGCCTAGCAAATACGCAAAAGGGCAAAATCACGACAAAAAAAAGTTAAAAGTTAAATGTAGAATGTTAAAAGTGGCGGACGTTAAATCCTTGTCGGGATTAGCTTTGCTTAAAATAACAACATGTAAAACTGTATATAAATAGCATAAAACTATATATAAACAAGCAAAAAACAAAAAGCAATTAAAATTAATTGTTATTTTAAGCACTACTTTTGCAGTATTTGCAGGCTTTTGCAGAGAGCGAGTGGTAGCTTAGGTTTGCCATGATTTTTTGTTACTTTTTTACTTGTGCTGAGCAATGCCGAAGCATCAAGAAAAAAGTAAAAAAAGAATTCCTTAAAATTGGTCGTGTTCCAATTTATGCTGTTTAATCCCCGCAGGCTTTTTAAGTCTAATAA
>CAZDEU010000317.1:0-1853 GCA_964504265.1 uncultured Bacteroidales bacterium | reverse complement strand
GTTTGATTATGTATTCTACGAAGATTACAAATTAATGTCTTTGTCGGAATTAGAACAGTTTATAAAAACCAACAAGCATTTGCCCGAAATTCCCTCTGAAAAAGAAGTAAAAGAGAATGGCATTAACCTTGGGGAAATGCAAGGCAAACTCTTGCTTAAAATAGAAGAACTTACCCTCTATATAATTGAACAGGAAAAACAATTGAAAGAGCTGCAAAGGCAAATAGATGAATTAAAGCAAAGGAAAGGAGGTGAGTGTTGAAACGAATATTGTTAATAACGGCAGGTATAGTATTACTGTTTCTATGCTCAACTTGTCGCAAAGAGCATATTGCACCCATAAATCAGTTAGTAAAAGATTTATTTTGCTTTAAAACAGGTTCGGAATGGACATATTATGATAGTGTAAGCCGAACAACGCAAAAAATGATAATAACTAATTATGAAATTAGAAAATTTGCTCCTAAGCCAGAAGTCGGAAAAAGAAAGGTTTATGATTGGGCAGAGGATATAGAAATGAATATTACTGTAGAAAATGCATCACAATCTTTATTTATAAAAGGAAGAACATGGCTGATAGCAGATATTTACAAAGATAATACGTTAAAAGGAATGTATATTACAACCCCTGTAAAAACTATATTTTCAACGCATTGTAATGAACTTTCGTTACGTTGTGATGAAAATAATAATTTCATTCCATCTGCTACGTATTTGAGTACTTATACGGTAAATGAAATAACTTATTCTAATGTTTATGTGTTTAATAAAGATAATGTTACATATTATGTATCTAAACACACAGGCTTTATTCGATGTGTGGAAAACAATTATTTTGATTTAGTATTAATTGATAAAATTATACAGCAATGAAAAAAACAGGTTTAATAATTATATTGTTAGTTAGTGCTTGTGTGGTAAAAGCACAAAGAGAGAGTGTTATACAAAATATTGTATTATCCGATCCCGTGATAGATTCTTCAAAAATTGATCCATATTTACATATTGACCCTATAAAAACCTGTCATTCAACGCTTAAACTTCATGGAGAGTTTCATTCAACTCAAGAGTACGATGCAACTTTAAATGGTTTGACTATACAAACAGGTAATAAAATTACTGTTTCTAATGCGACTTTTCATGAGGGTTCTAACTATACGCTTACTGCGGGAGATAGAATTGTTTTTCAATCGGGTACAAAAATAGAAGCAGGTGCAGTTGATAGTAAGACAGAATAATCGGTAGTATCATTCTTGTTTTCATCAAAACAACATTCAAATAATCTTAATTTATAATAAAGGAAGAGAAAATGACATTAAGTTTAAAATTTAAATTATATTCAAAATGAAAAAAATAAGTCTATTGCTAATTTTAAGCATCACAGCCATGTTATTGTTGTTTGCCGCTTGCGAAAAAGTAGGCAAAGTTTGTGAAGTATCTGATCCTATTACTGAGTTGCCGTGGCTTGTATCAATGAAAGGGCAGAAATATATCTCTATTTCAAAGGCGATTCTTAAAGACAAAAAGAAAGGGAAAAGAATAGAAGGATTTCTTATACACGGTGGTTCGATAACTACTTATTACAATTGTTCGGGAGAAGAAATATGTTATTCTGGAGGATTTACCGGATCTAAATGTAATGATTATGAAGTAATAAAAAAGGAAGTTATATATGAAAATCCTTAATGGGAACAAAACCTGACTTTTGAACTTACCTTTTCTTAGCTGTTTGGCTTTCGACACCAGGGCAGGCATGTTTTCCTTGAATTATGCTTTGGGCAAACAATTCGACAATCCCATCAGCTTTAAAACCGGCGTGGTTAGTTTTGGGTATATTGCTTTGTTTTAATAAA
>CAZDEU010000316.1:0-1901 GCA_964504265.1 uncultured Bacteroidales bacterium | reverse complement strand
TATTTTATTTCTATGTTCAATTTTAAAGAGATTGAAGAGCAGATATTAATTGAGGAAAAATTGGAAAAGCAAAAAAAAGAGGAACAATTAAAACGAGAGCAAGAATTGGCGATAAAAGAAGAAAATTACAAAAAAATGATTGCTAAAGCGGATAGTTTACTAAAAATCAGAAACTATTCATCTTCATTACAAGCATATAACGAAGCATTACTAATCAAACCAAACGAATATTATCCAAGTAATAAAATTTCAGAAATAAATAATACAATTGCGTTTTTAGAAGAAAGAAAAATCAAAATTTATGATTATAAAGAGCTAAATCTTACCGATTATAATTCCGTCAGTTCATTGATTTCTTCAAAAATTAAAAACACTTTATCAGACAATAAAATAATTGGAAATTCAGACTTTTTGCTAATATATAAAGTTGATACTCTTGGCATAACAACGTTTTCCATTAGTGAAAATAATTCTTCAAATCCTGAAATTTTCAACCTTGTTAAACCTGTCATTAAAGATATACAGTTAAAGCGTGTTTCTAAAAATGAATACTTCGTTTTTGCAAAGGCGGAATATAATATTAAAGTAACATTAGACAATCAAATTTTAGATGTAAAAAAGAATAATGTTGAAACCATAATTTCAAATAATCCTTCAAATTTATATCAAAATGAAGTATCAAAGATTATTTCTTCTGGACCTATTGGTAAATACAAAATACAAATACATAAAAGAGAAATAAACTCTGTTGATTTCTCGAATAATTCAATTTTGAAATATCGAGGTATAGGAGGCCCTTCCAATATGTTTCTTTCTGTTTTAGTTCCCGGCTTAGGAGTTAAAAACGTTACAGGAGGCAATAAAAACGGTTTAAGTAGGACAATCGCTTCATATGGTTTTATTTTGGCTGGTGTTGGTTGTAAATTATGGTCAAATAGTGAATATGATAATTATCACTCAGCAACAGAACAGTCAGCTATGAACGAACATTACACAAGTGCAAATATTCTGAATAAATCCTTTTATGTTCTTACTGCAACAGGTGCAATTATTTGGCTATACGACATTATTTGGGTTGCTAATAAAGGTTTTAAAAACAAAAAGGAGCAAAAAATATTTAAACAAAAACTTACAGTTTATTACGAGCCTAATAATCAATATCTCGGAATGACATACAAAATTAAATTTTAAGCTATGAAATATTTATTATTATTTTCCATTGTCGTTTTAATGTTTACTGGGTGTGAAAAAATTATTCCAGACTTGCCTCGCGATAATCTTAATGACACATTAAATCCTGATTATGATTTTTACTTAAATAAATATTCACAACTGGAATATAGTAAATTTGAAATAACAGACGAAGTTGTTCC
Source organism: uncultured Bacteroidales bacterium (assembly GCA_964504265.1). Classification (GTDB taxonomy): domain Bacteria; phylum Bacteroidota; class Bacteroidia; order Bacteroidales; family JAKIYJ01; genus JAKIYJ01. Next base: position 528 of record CAZDEU010000316.1, on the reverse strand, counting down.
TTATGGAGAAACCCCGAATAATCAAATTAATAAAGGTGAATATATTTATTTATTGGTCTATGTGAAAAATACAGGAAATTATAAAGCTGAAGTTGTTAGAGGTACCATTAAAACAAATAGCAGTTATATCACTTCCGGTTATGGTGAAGAACTAATATTTGCTGATGGAATTTATCCTAATAGCTATTACGATTATGTTTCGCCGAATACTGATGCAACAGCAAGAAAAGGCAGTTATTATTATGACGTTTTTTATTCAATAAGTTTTCAAGTTTCAAATACAATTCCATCAGGAACAACAGTAACATTTAACATAGAAATGGAAGATAAGTTGAATAATCAATGGACTGATTCATTTGATGTAACTGTATATTAATTAAAATAAAAATGGAGAAGCCAAACGCTAAAGCATACACATTTGCAAGCCCCACAAGCCTTGACACAAACCAAAGCTTACAAAAGAGTATGCTTTTTCCGACCCTGATAAAAAAACAAAAAATCTCCCCTCTTAAAGCAAAATAAAACTTT
>CAZDEU010000315.1:0-1903 GCA_964504265.1 uncultured Bacteroidales bacterium | reverse complement strand
AAAATATAAAGCAAATATATAAATATTTTTATTAAAAATAAAAATAAAAATAAAAAAATCTCTTTTTCAAATATTTGTTTATCAATTAAAAAAATCATAATTTTGCACCCCTTTAAGTTTTAAGTTTTTTAACCTTGAAAAAGTTATCGGAATATAAAATTGAATACCTCGGGCTTAAGCTTGGGCAAAGCAAATGGAACTTCAAGGTTGATAATTTGTTCTTTGAAAGTTTTGAGTACTCGGAATTTAAACAAGGTAATCTCGACGTTGATGTTGTTATGGATAAACAAGAAAGAATGTTGATTTTTGATTTCAATATTAATGGTTCTGTTACAACTTTATGCGACCGATGCCTTGAAGAGCTAGACATTAATATTAGTGGTCAAAAACGTCTAGTGTTTAAATTTGGCGATGAATATAAGGAATTAACCGACGAAATAATAATTATTCCCGAGAAAATGAATTTTATTGATTTGTCATCATTTATTCTCGAATTTATTACGCTAATGGCACCTTTACGAAAGGTACATCCTGAAGATGATAACGGAATTAGCTTGTGTAATCCCCAAGTACTCGAAAAATTAAATCAACTCATTCCGGATAAAAAAATTGATCCGCGATGGAATAAACTTAAAGATTTGTTGAATTAAAGTTTGATATAATTTATTATTAAAAATTATGGCACATCCAAAACACAGACATTCGAAAGAACGTACACGTACGAGAAGAGCTAATTACAAAACTGAAGCTCCTACAACAATAACTTGTTCAAATTGTGGCTCGCCAGTATTATTACACAGAGTATGCCCACAATGTGGTTATTACAAAGGTAAACCGGCAATTGAAAAAACTACTGTTGCTTAATTATAATACCGGTTTTTAACTTTCAGGAACATAATGAAAGTAGGAATTGACATTATGGGTGGCGATTTTGCGCCAAATTCAATAATTGATGGTGTTATTCTGACATATAATGAATTACCACCTGATGTTGAATTAGTTTTGCTAGGTCCGCAAGTTTTGATTAAAGAACAGCTTATTAAAAAAAATTTCAATCCTGAACTTTTTAAGATTGTTAATGCGCCAGATGTTGTTGGTATGAGTGAATCTCCTACCAAGGTGTTCGTACAAAAACCAGAGGCATCGTTGGTAAAAGGGTTTTCGTTAATCAAAAAATCTGAATTAGATGCTTTTATTAGTGCTGGTAATTCAGGTGCTATGATGGTTGGAGCTTTATTCAGTTCTAAAATTATTGAAGGATTATTGCGCCCTCCTATTCTGGTACACGTACCTTACGAAAACGGTAAGTGTGGAATTATATTAGATGTAGGTGCTAATACCGACTGCAGACCTGAACATCTTTTGCATTTTGCTGTATTAGGCTCAGTTTATGCTAATGTAATTCTCAAAATTGATAACCCAAGAGTTGGTCTTTTAAATGTTGGCGAAGAAGAAGGTAAAGGCAATATTCTTACCCAGGCTACATATCAATTGTTAAATGGTTTTAAATCAATAAATTTTATTGGCAATATTGAAAGTTGGGATATATTTACTAATAAAGCCGATGTTATGGTTTGTGATGGTTTTACAGGTAATATCATTTTAAAACAAACCGAAGGTTTATACCGTCTTATGCTTAAACATAATCTTTCTGACGATTATTTTGATCAGTTTAATTATGAAAATCATGGTGGTTCGCCTGTGCTTGGCGTTAACTCAACTATTATAGTTGGACATGGTATTTCTAATCCCAATACTATACGCAAAATGATATTTCAGGCTATTGATGCCCATAAGGCAGGATTGTACGAAAAATTACATTCTGCTATTAACGAAATATCACTTATTAATAATAAAACAGATTAATTTTCAAGATATATATAATGAACAAATTTTCAGCAGC
>CAZDEU010000314.1:0-1907 GCA_964504265.1 uncultured Bacteroidales bacterium | reverse complement strand
ATCCCATTATAGCATATATTGTACACCTTTCGGGAATGGAAGGTGCACATATAAACGAGTGGCGGAAAATAAGCTTACGAGCAAGGTAAATATAAACGCAATATGGCGGATAGACAATCGTTGTGTGGCAGTATAAAAACAGCAACTATGATAGATAGAGCCAAGCAATTTGTAGATGAATTGAATGATAAATTCGGCAAGAATTTATTGAAAATTGAGAATCAATTCAATAATGAATATGGCTGGCCTGAATTAGACCCCTTACGAGATGAAATTGCTAAATGCTTAATATGTGACTTATGCCAAGCTGCGATTACATTGACAAATCATTTATTAGAAAATTTTCTTAAAACCATACTTGTCTATCAAGACTCAATTCAAAACAATGATAAAACCAAACATTTGGATTTGTTAACATTTAGACCAAGCGTTGATAAGTTTGATGGACAAGTTTTAGCCCAGACATTAGGAGAAGCTAAAAGTAAAGGTTTAATCACCAATGAACAATGGGAACTGTTGGATAAATATCGGAATGATTTTAGAAATGCTTATTCACACGCAGAAAAGAAAAAGATATTTAAAGACAAGACAGTTGGTACTAATCTTATTAAAATTGAAAATGACCAATTGAGTTTATCTGATTCAGTTCAAACTTTATTGATAGATTTGCCCTTTAATCAAGGGATTGCACAAGTTATTATCAGTAAAGAGATTGCTTTTGATTATTTTGTATCAGTAGATAATATAATTAGAGATGTATTAAATAGATTTGAAAAAAATACAGCTATATGACAGGAGTTAGTGAAAATAATGAAACTTGCCTTTTTTTAATTACGCACATTAAAATATTAATTATGAGAAAACATTTATTTTTTTTTGTTATTTATTTGATATCAGTTAAAACATTTTCCCAGAGTGTTGCTATTGAAAAATTATTAGTGTCCAACTATGATGAAAAGGTTATTAATGACCCTCTCATTGATTATAAGAGATTTAAAACTTATAGTATTATATCCGCTAATGTTTTATTTAATAATGAACCATTAACACTTGAAGAAAAACAAATAGAATTTTTCTTAATTAATGTTATTGATCCAGTTCTTGGACTAAAAAATATTTCTCTAAAGGATAGTGTAAAACCAGATTTAATGTTTATTTATAGTTTTAGTAATGACTATAAGGAAAAATATATTCCGCCTCAAACATATTCTGTCCCAATATGGTCGCCCGGTAGAACCACTACGATTAATTCAAATTCCAATGCAAACATTAATACATATGGTGATCTGAATGTGTATGGTAATGCAAATAGTAATAATAACACTACAATTACTCAGTCTGGAAAGTGGGAAACTTCTCAAGTACAAAGACCCGCATATACCGAAGGTAAATTTTTCCCGGATTTTTCATTAACAATTTATAACACTTCTGACAATAATAAGATTTGGGAAGGTAATGCCAATGGTACATCAACCCAGAAAGATTTTAGACTAGCGGCACAAAGATTAAGTTGGGGACTACTATCAAAAATGCCACGTGGGTCATATATTGATACTAATTTTCTCAAAGATAATAATGGTTTATTAGGTATTAGCTTCTATATTTTTAATAGTAATGGAGTAAGTTTTTATCCTGTTATTTTTAGTATTATAGAAAAATCTGCGGCAGATAAAAAAGGTTTGGAAAAATTTGATGTTATATTATCAGTTAATGGGGAATCAACTGCAAATAAAATGCATAAACAGATACATGATATGATTAGAGGTAACGAAGGGACTAAAATTGATTTAGTAATAGATAGAAAAGGCAAGATAATTAAAAAAACATTAATAAAAACGAAAAGAAATAAATAATACCGCCACATAACATGCGGTATAGCCAATAAGGGTTTCAGAGGTTTGCGAAGG
>CAZDEU010000313.1:0-1917 GCA_964504265.1 uncultured Bacteroidales bacterium | reverse complement strand
TTATGTAAACACTTGAAATAAAGACTTGAGTCGTTTACAAAGTAAATTTGATTGATTATGAAGTCAGGTTAAAAATACTTTTTCAAAAATTTGAGCGGGAATAGTATCATTATTTGCATTTAACGAAATTAAAAATTGATTAATAGCTATTTGAAAAACTGCAATAGAATTTGAAAGTGCTTTAGCTGGAGTAAATAAAACATTAAGTGTAACACCAGACCAATTATCCAAGATAGATAATTGATTAAAAGCACTTAGCACAAGAATACCAATTGCTTATACAGAACTTGCTAAAATAGCAGAAACAGGATGACAATTATGAGTTTGAGCCGAAGATATTTTAAAATTTACAGAAACAGTTGCAAAAATTTGAGTAACAACGAATCTTACAAGTGAAGAAGCCGCCAAAAACTTTGCACGAATATCTAATATTATTAAAGAACCATTAAATAATATTGATAAATTAGCAAGTAGTGTTGTAGATTTATGAAATAATTTTGCTGCAAATGAGCAAGAAATATTAAATTTTGCGACTAATATAGCTGGTGCTTGAGCAATATCTTGATTGACTGCCTGAGATATTTTTGGTATTGCTACAGCATTTACATCTATTTGAATTGAGGCGGAGGCTTGATGAACAGCTGTACAGAAAGCATTATTAGCGATAAATACAGCCGTAGCAACATGATGAAGTAAATTATGACAATTTGCAGAATTATCAGGGAAAACAAGACAACAATTTATTTGAGATTGGAAAGCTGACGCAGGAAAAACATTCGCTGATTTTATTTGACAAATATGAGTTGCTTGAGATAAATGAGTCCTAGTTTTAAACGAGCTTATTTGAACCGATGTAAGATTGCAGAGGGCATTTTTATGATTAGCTCAAAATAGTAAATTACTAACTGATGCAATAGAAACTTGAAATAGAGCATATGAAGAAAATAATGCACTACAACAAGAAGCAGAAAAAAGATTTGCAACAACAGAAAGCCAATTAATATTACAAAAAAATAAATGGAAAGTGTTTTGAGATTATTTATGAAATGAATTTTTACCAAAATTTGTAGAGTTGACCGACTTTTTTACTACAAAATTACCAACTTGATTAATTAAAATTCAGAATTGATTAACAATTCTTATTTGAAAGTTTATGCAATTTTGAATATCCATCTGAAGTGCTCTAGCTACTATACCAGATAGATTTAATATTTTAGTAAATAATATTTCCTGAAGTATAGCAATATGAATAAATTGATGGCTTTGAGATTTTCAATGATTTGTTTGAGGTGCATGAAAAATATTTGATAATTTGAAAGAGTTTATTTGAGTTGCAATTTGAAATATTTGACCGTTAATTTGAAAATGATTAAATAAAGCGTCAAAACCAATAGAAGATTTTTTTAATTCATTTATTGAAACATATAATAATACTATTTGAAAAATTTGACCTAGTATTAATTGAAAAGTTGATTTTTCTATTGATTTTTGAGATACGAAAGAATTACCAAGTCTTTCAAGATGAGTAAAAGAAGAATTTAATAAAATAAAATGAGAATATAATAGTTTATGATGAGTTATTTTACAAAATACCATACTACAAAATAAAGCATATAGTGATAATATTAAAAATATTCAAGATAGTGCGAATGAACAAATTAAAGCTATCGAGAATGCTAATAATATTATAGCTCTAGAATGAGAAAAACAAATTAATTTATTACAATGAAACGCAGATACGGCACTATGAATAACTAAAAATAAAATAAAATGAGAAATACAAGAAGAACAGAATGCAGTAAAAGACTTTTTAAATTCTTTGAATTCTAAATCTTGATGAGCTAAAAAACAAGCAGACGATTTAATTAAAATAAAGCAAAAAGAATTAGAAGAAAAGGCTAAATTAGAGGTTTTAGC
>CAZDEU010000312.1:0-1917 GCA_964504265.1 uncultured Bacteroidales bacterium | reverse complement strand
GCCCGGCTTTTTAGTTTGTTTATAAAGTTTGTAAAGTTAAAAGTTAAAAGTTGAAAGTTGAAAGGAAAAAACATTTTATTCGTCTATAAAAAACGTAAATTAAATCGTAAATTGTTTTCAGCTCCGTAGGAGCGACCTTATGGTAGTTTATAAAGTTAAAAGAATTTTTAAAATATTTTAACATTTTTGTATAACTTTAGCTACATTTTGTTGGTTCTGCCACCTAATAAATTGGACTGAGATTACTATTTTAAATTGGCAATTTTTTTAATATATATCGTAATAGCACCTCAAAATAATTTTTACCTTTAATTTCTTATTTTATAACTAAACCTTGTACTTAAATCAAAAAATTGAGGTCGGTTGTTCTGAATTTTATTGCTAATCTATTAACCAAAATTGTTAAATTTGGCATTTTATTAACTAAAATTATAAACTTTTAAGATGTTTGAACAAACTTTTAGAAATATTGACGACATACTGCACAAAGATGCCGGTTGTAGTAGCGAACTTGATTATGTTGAACAAACCAGTTGGATTTTATTCCTGAAATACCTTGATGATTTAGAACATGACCGTGCTACAGCAGCACAACTGACTGGTAAATCTTATACTCCAATTATTGATGATAATTATCGTTGGACTAAGTGGGCGGCTCCTAAAATCAAAAACGGAAACTCTAATTTTAAAATCGACCATAACGCTCTTACCGGCGACGACCTTACCGATTTTGTTAACAACAAATTATTTCCTTACCTTAAAAATTTTAAACTTACTGCACAAGGTGCCGATACAATAGAATATAAGATTGGTGAGATTTTTAGCGAATTGAAAAATCGTTTGCAAAGTGGCTATAACCTCCGTGAAGTAATAAATTTGATTGATGAACTGCGTTTTCGTACTCATATCGAAAAACACGAAATGAGCCACCTTTACGAATCTAAAATTAAAAATATGGGCAGTGCAGGACGAAACGGCGGTGAATACTATACCCCTCGTCCTCTTATTACTACAATTGTAAAAGTTGTTGATCCTAAAATTGGCGATAAAATTTATGACGGCGCCTGCGGTTCGGCTGGCTTTCTTTGCGAAGCATTTAATTATCTGAAAAGTAGTAAATCGCTTTCAACAAAAGAAGCAGAAATATTACAAAAAAAATCTTTTTTCGGAAAAGAAAAAAAATCATTAGCATACATTATTGGTATTATGAACATGATTTTGCACGGTATTGAAGCCCCTAATATTGTTCATACCAATACACTTGCCGAAAATCTTGCCGATATTCAGGAAAAAGACCGCTACGATGTGGTATTGGCTAACCCGCCTTTTGGAGGGAAAGAAAGAGCCGAAGTGCAACAAAATTTTCCGGTTAAAACAGGCGAAACAGCTTCACTGTTTTTGCAACACTTTATTAAAATACTGAAAGCCGGCGGCAAAGCAGGTGTAGTAATAAAAAATACCTTTTTAAGCAATACCGATAACGCAAGTGTTGCTATCCGTAAATCATTGCTCGAAAATTGTAATTTACATACTGTTTTGGATTTACCAGGGGGAACCTTTACCGGTGCAGGTGTTAAGACTGTTGTTTTATTTTTTGAAAAAGGCATCCCTACCCAAAAAGTATGGTTTTATCAGCTAAACCTTAACCGCAATTTAGGTAAAATAAATCCTCTCAACGAAAATGACCTCGCCGAATTTATTGAACTGCAAAAAACTTTTGCCGATAGCGAAAATTCTTGGAGCATCAATGTACAGACGCAATGCCTTGCGTCACATCAATTTGATTTAAGTGTAAAAAATCCAAACAAAAAAGAAGAAATTGCCCTGCGTCCGCCACAAGCCATTTTGGACGAAATGAATACTTTGGATAAAGAAAGTGCTGAAATATTAAATTCAATAGCCGATTTATTATGAGCA
>CAZDEU010000311.1:0-1920 GCA_964504265.1 uncultured Bacteroidales bacterium | reverse complement strand
TTAAAACAATCCCCCATAAATTAACCCCGAAATAGTAGCCATAGCTATAACTAAAGCTACATAAACCAAAGTTTTTTTAGTTCCGAGTACACCTCTTATAACAAGCATATTAGGCAACGATAAAGAAGGACCTGCCAAAAGCAAAGCCAAAGCAGGACCTTTGCCCATACCCGAAGCAATTAATCCTTGTAAAATTGGAACTTCGGTTAGAGTTGCAAAATACATAAATGCACCTACAACAGAAGCAAAAAAGTTTGAAAACACAGAATTACCACCAACAAGCCATTGTATCCATTCGTTTGGAATAATACCAGCTATTGTTTGCCCATCGTGAGTTGAGCCAAGTAAAAAACCTGCCGTAATAACGCCAATAGCAAGCAATGGAAGAATTTGCTTTGCAAAGCCCCAAGTAGCTATTGTCCATTCTTTATTCTCATTATCATTTTCATCGTTAATAGTAATAATGCTAAGAGTAGCTATACCGACAAGCATAGGAACAAGAGGAGCAAGTTTTGCATTTTCAATAAACATAGAAGATAAAAATGCAGATACAACAGTTGCAATAATAGCCAATAAAACCCATTGCCATTTTATTTTCAGAATTTTAATTAATGAATAAGCAAGCAAAAGAGAGAAAAAGCCTGTGATGTACCATTTATAACTCCAGATATAAAACCAAGTACTTGAAGTGTCGCTATCAGAAGGACTGCCCCAATTAGCAAAAACAAGTATTAAAACTAGAGCAAAGAAATGAAAAGAAGTTTGCCACATTGGACGTTTTTCGGGAGGTAGCTCAATATTCATTTGCTCTTCTTTTTTTATCTTTTCTTCTTTTCTGTATATAAATGACATTATTAAGCCAATAATAACACTGAACACCACAGCTCCAATAGTTCTTGCAACTCCCATTTCAAAACCTAAAATTCTGGCAGTTAATATGATTGCAAGAATATTAATAGCAGGACCAGAATACAAAAAAGCAATAGCAGGTCCTAAGCCTGCACCGCGTTTATGAATACTAGAAAATAAAGGTAAAATAGTGCAACTGCAAACAGCAAGAATAGTCCCTGAAACAGAAGCAACAGTATAAGCAAGCCATTTTTTTGCATTAGCACCAAAATATCTTAAAACAGAACCTTGACTAACAAAAACAGCAATAACACCTGCAATAAAAAAAGCTGGCAATAAACAAAGTACAACATGTTCGCGTGCATACCACTTAACAAGGTCGAGAGTTGCAGCAATTGCTGTATTAAATCTTGCACTTTCGATGGGTAAAAAAAATGCTGCACCAAATATAACTACTATCCATAAAAGGATTTTAAGTTCTTTTTTCTTTTCCATAATATAAATTAAAAAAAAATAAAGATAAATTCATAAAAAATAAAGATTAAAAGGTATTATAGTTAATATTTTGCGTAAAACTTTGCGTTTTTAAAAAATTAAAATTTTATTTAATGAAAGCTATCCACATATAATATAAACCCACAGCAATAAATATAATAGCAGTAATTCTTCTGAACCAAAATTCAAAAGTTTTTATTTTATTATAAAAACCACCAAGACTGGTAACACTAAAAGCCAAAGTCCACGCAAAAATTATAACAGGTAATCCCGTAGCAATAGCAAATACAAAAGGTAACAAATAACCATAAGAAGAAGAAACCGACAATGGAATTAATCCGCCAAAATACAATACACCACTATAAGGACAAAAAGCTAAAGCAAAGACAACCCCAAGTAAAAAAGTTGACCATATACCACCTTTAGCTTTATCTTCCATTTTTGAAGTCATTTTGCAGGTAAGCGAAAAATTAAATTTTATTACATTCAGCATAAAAAAACCGATTAATATGAGCAAAGGACCGATAAACATTTCCCCATAAGTAGCAATTAACTTTTGAATTTTGAAAATGCTTT
>CAZDEU010000310.1:0-1930 GCA_964504265.1 uncultured Bacteroidales bacterium | reverse complement strand
TACTCCTTTTAATTCGGCAATATATAGTTTACGTTCAATCCACTCATCAAAAGCCTTACAGCTTCTTTTACCTGCAATAATTTGACTTACATAGCTTTCAGAAAATCCAAGTTTTTGTGCAACTTCTCTTTGAGTAATACCTAATCTGAAAAATAATATTTTATATTCTAATTTTTTTTCAATCGCTTGCATTTTCTCCCCTTGCAAATTTATTTACACGATACTTCATATATTATGAAAAATAGTGTAAGCACGCAAGCGATTTGAAAGAATTGCCAAGAACTTAACAACTTTACCAATTTAAAAAATGTCGATAAATGCAATAATAACAATACAAAGAAGTATCGTGTAATATATTAAGACATGTTACACAATAATACATTATTTATTTGAAATTTTGTGTAATTTGTGAAATACTTAACAACGAAAGGAATACTTTTATGGCTTTATTAAAACAGAGACTTAGAAAAGCAAGACAAGAGCATGGCATGTCCACAGAAGATGTTGCCAAATTATTTAATTCAAAAGGCGATAAGATAACTTCTCGTTCTATTCTTTCCTATGAATTAGGGGAAAGAGAGCCAAGCACTTTGTATATAAGAGGTTTAATAAACTACCTGCAAGTAAATCCATATTGGTTGTTAAGTAATAAAGGCGAAATGTTCGACCAAGAATCTGAAGTTCAAGATATTCCTTCAAATATTGATTTATCTAAATTAGTTTTTATTCCATTGATGGATATGAAATTATCTGCGGGCTATGGAGCGATACTGCAAGGAAGAGAATGCGTTGAGGATTATGTTGCATTTGCCGCAAAGTGGTTAGAAGGAATAACTTTAACAAAACCCGAATATTTAATGGCATTCACAGTATCGGGAGATTCAATGGAAGGTGACATTCACGATGGAGATTTAGTCATTGCGAATACTTTAATGAATGATTTAAATAATGACGGAACTTATGCCGTTTGTATTGATGATAAATTTTATGTAAAAATTCTTCAACGACTTCCGGGAAATAAAGTTTTAGTTGTAAGTCAAAATAAAACCTATCAACCATTTGAAGTTGATTTAAACTGTGAATATTTTAAAATTATCGGAAAAATAGTTTGGTCAGGCAAAAAAACTGACTAACATATTATTAATTATAAAGAAGGATTAATGGATATTTTAAAAGATTTAAATGATATTATTTGGGATATGGATACCAAAAACAGAATGCCCTTAATTATGAAATTTCAAGAAAGCAATGTTTCCGATATTCATTTGTTGGGATTGTTGGATGATACTGCAAAGATAAGAAAGACAATTATTTCTTATTTTGAGAATTTAATAAATAATTCTAATAATATTCAAGGTGAACACGTTTATATGGCTCTTATAAAATATTACGAGGAAACTCATAATATAAATTCCGATATTATTATTAAATTAATAGAACAATCAAGAAAAAATAAATTTAAAAATTTTCACAACCAAGATTTTATTTCAGAGGACAATTTAGAACAGTTTATATCTGAATCCGATGATAAAAATTTAAATAAAACAAAATTTAAACCAACTAAAACAACAAAGACCTCTAAAAATTCTCAGGGCGAACGCATAAGAGAAATAAGAACTGCATTAAAAATGACTCAAGATGGTATGGGAAAAGCATTAGGTATATCAAAGCAATTCCTTTCAAGAGTTGAAAATAGTATTGTAAGATTAAGTAGCGAAAAATTGATTGCTTTATCTAAAAAATATAATGTTGATATAAATTATGTTCTTACAGGAAATGGAAATTTATTTTTAGATTAATAAAAAAATTAGGATTGTTCTTGTTTTACATGTGATACATACAAAACAAGAAATTTTCCAACTAAAAAAAGACAAACTCAGAAGTTCTTGTTTTGCATGTGTCTCCTTCTTCTTTTGTCTGTTTCTTTATA
>CAZDEU010000309.1:0-1948 GCA_964504265.1 uncultured Bacteroidales bacterium | reverse complement strand
TTTTTAATTTTTTTTCCCATTGTTGTTTTCTTTTTTCTTGCATTGTACCTAACGGACAGGGTATTGCAGCAGTGCCGCCCACACGAATGTTTCAAGTTAGCACTTAGCTGTCGGGCGGCATTGTCTGCAATACCCTCGTTATCGTTTCGTTGATTTTTATTACAATTTATAATCAATATTAAAAAATGAAAAGTGCTTATTGTTTAGAAATAATATTTTAATTGTTGATTTTTATCAATTATTTAATTACTTTCTCTTTAAAATAAATTTTAAAATTTTTTCTTGCGAAATAGTTTAATTTGCACATACCATTACCTGCTTCTTTTAACTTTAAATTGCTATAAAGTTTATTATATTTCTCACTTTTTTCTCCATTACATACAATATAAAATTTACCGTTGTAATTTTCTGCCACATATGCATAATGGTTGCTATCAGGACTAAAGCAAAATGCAAAATAATCAAAACCAGGCGATATAGAGTCAAACTTTTCTTCTTCTTTCCCGTCAATAACCCAATAGTTTTTATGACCTATATTTTGGACCAGAATTGCAATTCTTTTACTATCAGGACTAAAATAAATATTTTTATAACCATGCTTATAAAGTTTAAAAAAATCACTTTTATCAGTTGCTTCAAAAGAAAAATATTCTTTATCATCTCTAACAATAATCCATTTATTACCCTCCCTTGCTACATATGCAATATGATTATTATCTGGACTAAAAATTACATGTAAACCTATTTCATCATATTTCTTACCTTCTTGACTATTAAAAACAATAAATTGTTTATTACCCACTCTGGCGGCATATACCTGGTTCTTACTGTCGGGACTAAAAATAATTTTACCTACATGTAATATTTCATCATATCGTTCTCCTTCAATATTATTAGTTATTACTGACTCTTTATGATTATTTCTAACGGAATAAGAAAGTTTAGTACTATCAGGACTAAAAGTTAGGGAGTGTGGTAAATAATAATCATAATAACTACTTTCTATACCATCCAGAATTACAAAATACTTATTTTTATTTTGGACAGCATATGCATAATGTTTACTATCTGGACTAAAAATTGGATTTTCATCAATTTTATCATATTCTTTTTCATCTTTTTCATCAATAACTGCAATACATTTCTCATGTTTTAAAAAGACCGCATAAGCTATTCTTTCACTGTTTGGACTAAAAATTAAAGAATCAGACCAATGCTTGTGAAATTTCTTTCCTTCTTTACCATCAATTACAATGAAGGATTTACCATCAGATAATGCTCGATAAGCATAATGTTTGCTGTCTGGACTAAAAAGAATATCACCTACCCCGTCATAATCTTTTTCTTTATTGCCATCTATTACACAAAAATATTTTTGTCCATTGAATGAAACATATGCACAATGATTACTATCTGGGCTAAAATTTATATGATAATCGTTATGTTTTAAAAAACAGTATTTTTGTTCCTTATCATCAATAAAGACAGTTAATAATTGTGAATCAATATTTACCGCATATGCAAAATGTTTACTATCCGGACTAAAAGTTAAAGTGTCTTTATAAATTTCTTTAAATTTATTACTTACTATACCATCAATAACTAAAACCTGTTTGTAATCTATATTAGCAATAATAGCAAGTCTTTCACCATTTGGACTTACTTTGTTATAATACTGTTCTTCAAAATTAGTTGTATCAAAAATCAACTTTTCATTTGTTTCATCGTTCTTAAATAATTTATTAAAAAATTTCATATTGCGTAATTTTTAAATTTTAATTATTGGTTTGACTTTTCAGTCAAACCTCGTTTTTTAAGAGTGGGTTCTGAACTCCACTTTGTGATTGAATTTTAAACACAATAACCGTCAAGAGCTGTTAAAGTATCTCATTGGTAACTCTCGTTTCTGTCTAGTATGTCGTTTTTTCTTCAATGAACGATAACGTGT
>CAZDEU010000308.1:0-1951 GCA_964504265.1 uncultured Bacteroidales bacterium | reverse complement strand
TAAAGGATATGCAGCATTTTATTGTATGAAGTATGAAGTTAGCCAAAAACAATATGTTGATTTTTTTAATACATTAAATGGTTCTGTAACAACTCAGAAAGCAAACAGAAATATTGGCAATAATATAACTTATAGAAATGACTTTTATTGGAATGGAACTGCAGGTGTAGATGCTATACTTAAAAATGGTACTTCTGGCGATAGAGGACAGAATTATTTAGGCTGGCATGATGCATGTGCTTATGCTGATTGGGCAGGATTGAGACCTATGAGTGAAATGGAGTATGAAAAAGCAAGTCGTGGACATGCTGAGGGTATTGGACCAATATATCCGGTTAATCAAGAATATGCATGGGGAAATGCTATAATAAAACAAATTTCTGCTGCATTAGTTAATGACGGTAAGATTAATGAACAATTGGCTGCAAGCGATACTGCTAACTGTAATTATAATAATTATACAAATGTAAGAGGACCTGCACGTGTTGGAATTTTTGCTGCTAAAAATCCAACATCTTTTAAAAGAAGAGCTACAGGTGCTTCTTTTTATGGTGTTATGGAATTATCGGGCAATTTATTAGAAATGGTTGTTTCTACTAATATACCATATTATTCAACTTATTGCAGTTCTCAGCCTAAATCTGCTTTTTCTAGAATTATTCATGGAGATGGATTACTAAGTACTGATGGCAATTGCAATATTCCAACTTGGAGTAATAATCCAAAATATTATTCTGAAATATCAAGCAATCCAGGTTATGATCGTCAATGCTATAACGAAGATAATGGTCTATCACCTGTAAATATTGCAAAATTCAGAGGAGGTTCCTGGGGAAATACATATTCATATTTAAGAACTTCTGACAGGTCATTTTTGCCATATCCGAATAGCTACACTGATACTGGGTGGAGTTCTTCAACTTCAAACACAACATCTCCAACAAATGATAATGTATATCAAAGGAATCAGCATAGTGGTTTTCGTGCAGTACGTACTGCTCCCTGATAATAATTATTTTTTAGGATAGGACAAAAATTTTAAAAAATATGCTTAAAACAATAAGACATATTTTTGTGTTGGTTTTGCCTTTGTTTTTAATTCATATATATGAAGCAAGGGGGCAAAGTCCTGTTCTGTACGTTAATTCAGGTTTTCAATATAATTATATAAGTTGGGATGCTTACCCAGGTGTAGTAAAGTATAGATTGTACTGGAGTACAGATCCTACTTTTACAGTTGCTGATACAGCAAGTGCAAATGCAGTTAGTCTTACTTCAACTACATTATGTTATAATAATACCAATCTTGCGGGTAATTCAACTTATTATTATATTTTAGCAGCATATACAGATGCGGTAACTAATTATGCAAGTTCTGTTATTTCAGGATTTGTTGTTGGTGAGCTTACCGATATGATAGGCGGTGGCAATGGCGATGGATTTATGTCTTCTAATGCCTGTTGGCAAAAATTAGATGGCTCATCATCTTCTCCACCCATAACTGTTTATGTAGGTACAGAACAAAATTATCTTTTTTGGGAAGCTGAAGGAGGGGCTGGTAGCTACACGGTTTCATGGGCTACTAATCAATCAGGTCCTTTTACTGATTTGCCTTCTACTCCCAATCTTTATTATACACATACAGGTTTAACTGGTGGTGTTACTTATTATTATTATGTTACTGCTGATTTTCCAAGTGGTACTGCCTGCCCTTCTGCTGTTGTTAGTGCTACCTGCGTACCTGTTACAGATTTTTTTAACGGTGGAAACGGCGATGGTTTTATGTTTTCTAATGCATGCTGGCAAACATTAGATGGAGTAGCTTCTTCTCCACCTATAACTGCTTTTGCAGGAATAGAACAGAATTTTCTGTTTTGGGAAACCGAAAGTGGTGCAGGTACTTATACAGTTTTATGGAATAATGTTTCGCCTTCCGGACCTTATGACACTC
>CAZDEU010000307.1:0-1951 GCA_964504265.1 uncultured Bacteroidales bacterium | reverse complement strand
GATAATAATATCAAAATTTCGGTTGCTGTCATAAAATTATCGTGATAATCCTGAGTACCTGGTTCCAGATATTTTTCTATCAGCTCTCTTTCGGAGGTTTTTACCTGAAACTGACTGTTGTATTCTTCGTTTTCCTTTATTTCCTGTGCTGTAAGGTCGCATTCCCAACTGCTTTTATAAAGATAGTAAGCCTGTGAATATACAAGGTCTATATTTACTTTTTCACGATAGCTCCAATCAATACCTTCAATATTAAAACATAACCAACGTACACTGCCCGATTCATCATTTAAAAACTCATTCTGATTAGTAGAACCAATAAAACTTGCACGTCTTGGAATTATTGAGTTTCTGCGGTCATAAGGCAAACGGTCATTAATCTTATCTTTTGAAAAAAGGCTTTTCAGTGCATTTATTTCAACTTTTGAAAGTGTTGAAAGCTCATCAAGGTTTATAATAAGATTTGTTGTTAATAATATTCGGCTATCCTTGTCAATAGAGAGGTTTTCGGCAATATAGTCTTTCAGTTTTACAGGACAAAGGAAACGGCAAAAGGTGCTTTTACCGCTGTTTTGCTTATCGTGTACCAATATAAATGCCTGTTTATTAAAGTAAGTGTCAATTAATGAACATTTTACAACTCTTACAAGCCATTTCTTAAAATGAATATCAAAACGTGTACGGTCTGTTTCATTAACTTTTACAAACAATGCAAGTTTTTGTATATAATCGGTGGACTTGTCCCATTGGGGCAAACTTTCAAAGTATTGTTCAAAAGGATTGTACTTTTGTACAAATTCTGATTTTAAGAGTGCTATAAGGTTGTTGAGTGATAGGGTAAGCCCATCAAGCTGCATCTTAATAAAAATATCATTCTCGTTAAGAGTTCTATAATCATCATCTTCTTTTTTTCTATACTCAAACTCCGATGAGATAATGTTGTAGCGTACTTCGTAATTTTCTTCTATGTACTTTATTGCAAGCAAAAACTTATTGCCTTTGGTCTTGGTTTCAGATTTTGTTTCCGATTGTTCCGAAGTCAGCTCGTTGTCAATGTCATCTTTAAAATATTCAGGATATTTATGCTCAATAGATTTCAGATTAATGCCATTACTTTTTGCCATAAAGAAAAAAGTAGCAATGCTTATACCTGTGCCTTTAGCATTAATACATTTGGTATATTGTTCATTGCATATTTCAGTGTTATAATCTGAATTAAAACAGCTAATTCTGTGAAAATAACCACGTCCACTTTCGTCAAGTGCATCTGCAAAAGCAAAACCTATATTACGCCAACTTTTGTAATCGCTTGTAATATCAAGTCGGCGCTGCTCTATTTGCTCTACAATCTTTTCAATATCCTGCTCTAACGAGAGATTGGTATTAACAATAAATGTTTGTGCCTCTTTATTGTAAACAGCATTAATGTCCCACGACAAAAAACATAACCTTGCCAGGTCCTTTCCTGTTGGGTCAATCTTTACCTTTAAAATTCTTTCATAGTAATTTTTAACCTGATTAAAAGCCGAAAGATGATATTCCTTGCCTGTGCTAACTTTTACAAGAACCTTCAACCCATTACCACTCGGACTAACAAACAAACCCAAAGTATATTTTTCAGCAACAGCCATTTTTTTCACCGCAATCAGTTCTTCTTTACTTAACTTATCAATATCAAGAATAACAATGCCTGAGTATTTTTTAAGCTTAGTGCTAACCCTACGTTCTTCAAATATTCCGCAGGGGGTGAAGGCGGGGAGAGATTTCTTTTTAAGAGTACATTCAGCTTTATCGCCTTGCTCATTTAGTTTTCGCAAATAAAGAATCTGAATTCTTAAATCATTTGAGTTTCTAATTTCATTAATAACTCCTTCAATAGTTTTTATATCATAAGGAGTAGTCAGGTTTTTAAATATGCTTACTGTTTCCATAATAGCCTCCTTAGTAACCT
>CAZDEU010000306.1:0-1960 GCA_964504265.1 uncultured Bacteroidales bacterium | reverse complement strand
TTTAGAGGAGAATTGTAATTTTTAAAATTATGACTAAAAAAGATTTTCATAAAACAAAATTTGACAAAGGAACTCAATCGAAACTTGAAGTTTTCAAGGAATATTTTAAAGAAAGTTTTCCTGTTTTTCTTCATAGTCCATTTTTTAATGAAATTTTCATTTATGATTTTTTTGCCGGTCAGGGTAAAAATGCTTTAGGCGAGTATGGTACAGCTTTTAATATTCTGAACGAAATTAAGCCGCATTGCGATAATATTAGAAAAAGCAATAAAAAAGTATATCTCGTTCTCAATGATAAAAAACAATCTAAGGTTTTGCAACATAACGTTTTGGAGTTTTTAAATTTTTGTAAAACTAATTGTAAAAGCGATTGCGTTTTTTCTGAAGATAATAACTTGATTTTTAGAGATAAAGACTTTATAAGTTATTTCTCCGACATTTATCCTGCTATGCTTAATAAAACTAAAGCTGCAAAATTATTATTTTTAGACCCTTTCAATTTTGTTATTGACAGCGATTTATTCAATAAATTGTTAAATTTACCATCTGCCGATTTTATCTGTTTTATGCCGTCTTCTTTCTTAAAACGATTTCCTGATGAACCTGCTTTTAAAAAATATATTGATGCCGGCAAAATTAATTTTGAATCATCAAAACCTGCTCATTGTCATAGAATAATTGCCGATTATTTCAAAACACTTATACCGCACCAAAAAGAATATTTTATGGGTTGCTTTTCAATAAAGAAAAATGCTTCTTACTACGGACTTTTATTTGGGAGTAATCATACTTTGGGTGCAGAAAAATTTCAGAAAGTATGCTGGAAAATTGATACTATTACAGGTGAAGCTGATTATAATATTGATAGAGAATTAACCTACGATAACCAAGGTGTGCTTTTTGATGAAAATAAAATTCCTCAGAAAATAAAACAATTAAACCTTGATTTGGAATGTCTTATTAAAGAAGGTAAAATAAAAACCGATATTGATTCTTACAAGTTTGCTCTTAAAAACCGTTGTTTAGTTAAACATGCTTCAAATGTATTAAGAATTATGATGAAAAATAATACAATAGAGGAAATTAAAACGATTAATAACGATATTCATAGGATAAACAAAGCATCAATAATAAAAATAAAATAATTATGGCACATAAAATTGAATGGACTGAGCAAACGTGGAACCCATCAGCCGGCTGTACAAAAATCAGTTCAGGATGCCTTAACTGCTATGCGGAAACAATGGCAATACGGCTACAGGCTATGGGTGTTAAGGGTTACGAAAATGGTTTTGAGTTTAACATTGTCCCAAGTAGGTTAAACGAACCTTTAAAAAAGAAAAAACCTGTTATATTTTTTGTAAATTCAATGAGCGACATTTTCCATAAAGATATGCCCGAAAATTATTTGAATAAAATTTTTGAAGTAATTGAAAATACACCCCAGCATACATACCAGATTTTGACAAAACGTGCCGATAGAATGTATAAATACTTGCGGAAACGCAAAATACCTAATAATATTTGGTTGGGCGTAACTGTTGAAAATAAAAAAGATGGATTGCCAAGAATTGATATGTTAAGGCAAATACAAGCAAGCGTGCTTTTTCTGTCAGTTGAACCTTTGCTTGAAGATTTAGGTACGATTAATTTGAACAATATCGACTGGGTAATTGTTGGCGGGGAAAGTGGAAACAGAGCACGCCCAATGGATAAAGAATGGGTTATAAATATAAAACAACAATGTGAAAAACAGGATGTCGCTTTTTTCTTTAAACAATGGGGTACGTGGGGAGCTGACAAAGTTAAAAGAAATAAAAAATTGAACGGAAAAGAACTTGATGGTATGGTTTGGCAACAATTTCCCGAAGTAATTGAGCGACAATTTGTAATTGTTTAAATTTTAAAAAATGAACGAATCAGAAACCAGAGCAGAACTCATAGACCCTAAGTTAAAGGC
>CAZDEU010000305.1:0-1975 GCA_964504265.1 uncultured Bacteroidales bacterium | reverse complement strand
CATTGATATAGTTCCCATTCCGATATACATTTATTTATTTACCATCCTTTTTATTACTCCTTATCAGCAGAACGCTGTATAATATGTATTTACTTTATTTTTCAAGTATAACTTTTGCCATAGATTTAAAAGTTGGTATATCCCAACTTAATCCTTTATAGTTTTTATATGGCATAGCATATAATTTACCACCATTTTTATTAATATATTTAGTTGCTTCAGTCTTATTGCCTGTTATTTTAAATTTTCCCTTTGAAGCTATACCATATACCATTTTACTTGCCATTTTATTACTCCTTTATAATTGATGTTTACTCTTTTGCATACTAAAATCCAAATCACCGGTAGTATTTAACAACTGGAAAAAATTATTGATTTTATCAGCTATTTCTTGTTTTGTAACCTTATTTATTTCATTTTCCCATAATATTAATGTTTTATATTGGTATCTATTAAAATATAATATTCTGCCTTTTTCTGTACCCATATAATAATTTTTAGTTACAATATCACTATGCCAATAATCCCCAAATACTTCTATAATATATTTATTATTTTTATGTATAAAATCAGGATTTAGTTTTCCAATTATAAAACTTCCATCTCCTGTATAATTCCATTCATTAGGATAATATTTATCTAATATATTCTTTAATATTAATTCTGGTTTTGTAGGTCTAATTAGTAAACCTTTTAACATATTTTTTCTTCTAATAGAAGCATTTGGATTAGTTTTCCACCATTTCTCAACAGACTCTTTTCTTTTTTGTCTAAAATTTGGATTTTCCCATAAATCCTTAGACATTTTAGAACGTTTAGCTTTACGAATTGGACATTCCCAAGATTTTCTAATAGAACTATACATTTTAGATTTAATTTCAGGATTATTTTTTAAAGATTTTAATTGGTTAGATTGTTTTATTCTTGCATCAGGATTATTTTCATAATATTTTTTCATTGCTAAACTTGTTTTTAGTTTTTCTTCAGGATTTTGATAGCGTTTAAGCTGAGCTATTTTTTCTTTTTCACAAAACTCTACATTTAATTTTCTACCAGTTAATGCTTTACTTATTTTGTTTTTTGTTTCTATTGTTAGTGTATGCCCTTTAAAATAAGCACTTTGTTTATTCTTCCATTCCTGTGTATGTTTATGTCCTAAATAAAATTTATTATTTACTAGATATGGGAGTAATTTATTTTTATAAATAGGCATTTTATGTGATTCGCTACTATTTCTTATTTTTATATTATATTTATTCAAATATTTTAATATAGTTACGTGAGAGCAATTAATTTTTTTAGCAATATCAGTAGATGATAATCCTAATTCTATATAATTATAAGATAAGAAACATTCTAAAATGTATTTTTTAGTTCCACTAGCCATTATGTCTTGCCCTTTGTAATGAAAAGTCTAAATTATTGGTTTGTTGTAAGATTTGAAATTTAATAATACGAGTTACTGTATTTTGATTTTTGGTAGTAAGTTCTATGATTTGAAAATCAGAAGGTAGCCTTGTGTAGGCTGTTTGATAGGCTTGTTCTCTTGTTTGAAAAGCACCAAGTATTACTAATTTTCCCTGATGTATTGCGTAAGCCCAATAATAAGATTGTTTTAATGCCATTCTTCTACCTTCTATTATATTACCAAAGTGCTGTTTTAGCTACCTTTTACTAACTTTAATACCCATTTCTTATTCTATAATCATATTTATCTCTAGTTCCTTTAGGACTAAATCTACATCCCCAATTACCTTTAGTTATTTCTTTTACATTAACTGTTTTATTTGGATATTTTTTCCTTAATATCCTTGCTTCATTTTCAGCATCTTTCTTTTTCAATTTTAACTCCTTGCTATTTTAATCCCAGTTATTGTAGTTTTCTGTTCAATATCTCTCTTAAACTCTATCTTCGGCTTCTTCCCTGTCGTAACTATCTTTATGTCCATTATTCCCATATCTCTAAATATTCTGC
>CAZDEU010000304.1:0-1985 GCA_964504265.1 uncultured Bacteroidales bacterium | reverse complement strand
GTAGTCAGGTTTTTAAATATGCTTACTGTTTCCATAATAGCCTCCTTAGTAACCTTTAACTTTATTATAGTGATGTAACAAAAACTTTTCAATATCAGATGCTTTATAGTATATTTTCTGATTTATTTGCGAAAAGGGTATTTGTTTAGTATCTCTATAAATTTGTAGTTGCCTTCGACTGCATTTTAGTATTTCTAAAACATCCTGCATATCCAACCAACGTTCTTTTGTAGGATAATTTGCTTTGTGGACTATATCTGCAAATTTATTTTCGAGAGCCTCAATCTTATCTAAAAGAGTTTTAAATGCTTGCTCTTCAATTGTTATTACGTTCATATTCATCGGATTTAAAAGTTAAACATTAATTAATGGTCAGTTGCAACTAAAACCGATGCAATAATATATACAAAAAAAAAGTCTTTTGGTCTTAAAATGGTCTTAGGGCAAAAAAAGACCTTTTTTTGATAAAATGAGTTATTTTTTCTTTTTATAGGCTTTCAGAACGCTTATTCTCTTTGGACTTCCAGGTTTAAGACGTTTGTCGGTGCGGTATGGTTTAAGGAAAGTATGTATAGTGGCACGACTCAAATCCTTGCCATTCTTATCAATAAAGTTATTTAGTATTATTGTTTCCAATGTTTCATAAGAGGTTTCAATAAAAGGCTTTCCATCTACTTCAACTTCTTCAAGCATTTGAAGAAAAACATCAACAAAAACATTAATCTGACCGTTGATTTTAATTTTTGAATTACCCTCTAAGCCTTGTTGATAATACTGAGACTTTTTTGAACTTTTAGTCTCGGTTTGATTTAATTGACTTTCAGAGCAAGTCCCTTCTGAAACATCATATTTTTCGGTGCGAGACTTTTTTGTATAATCATTATTACAAATATTGCCATTCCTAAACAAATTGCATATTTTCTTCAAAGTAATTGAATTTACTACTTCAGACATTAATTGAGTACTTGTTTCTACCTTACTTAAAGAGGGTATATATGAACGAAAAAATGTCTGATAAAACAAAATTGTGCGAACAATAAACATATTTAATGTCAAAATGATATAAACATCATCAGGATTACTTTTATCAGTTATTTCCATTAAATATTGTTTGGAATCATGAAATAGTTTTTTTGATTTATGAAAATGCTTAGTAGCATAAGATGAGATTATATTATCTGTTTCAGCTTTTTCAAGTAGTTGTTCAGCTCTTAACTTAATTCTTTCAAATTCATCACTCATAAACTCTAAATAACCATTGCATTTTACTGTGTGAAATTGGGGTAAATCCATTGTTTCCATCAACTTATAAGTTTTTAATGGAACTATATGAATTTCTTTACGTTTATTAGCTTTCTCAACTAATCTGATTTCATAATCCGATTTTGATTTATATCCTAAATAGCAGTAATCCGCATAAAGTAAGGAATTAATACTCTTGTCGCTATTATCTGTAATCTGAATTACAGTAGTATGAGCATCTGCAATAAACTTATCTATACTTTCTTTATTAGTTAAATCAACAAGATAAGGTCTATATTTACCACGTAGAATTTCCTCATACAATTTAAAATGTATTGTATTCGCATTCATTGAAATAGGCTTTAAAATATTTTGGGAAAATTTTTGGATTTTGTTAATACACAAAAATAATTAATGAATTACACAAATTAATCAATGTTAAAAACTATTTTTTTGAAAAAAATCAATATTCAAATTCTTAGATATTTACAAAATATTTAAAAAATCAATATGAAATTTTAAGCTATAAAACAGTTTTTAAATGCTTTGAATTTCATTCATTTTAAAACAATGAAAAAGTTGTAGAAAATAATTCTATGTTTGATTTTTTAAAACTAAAATATATTATCTTTGCAATGTATATATAAATGGCTCTTTGAAAGAATGTAATGCATATAAAAATGTCAAAAATTAAACGTTGGTAAAACTGTTGGTATTGCATTTTGTGCTTAGTTATTATCTTA
>CAZDEU010000303.1:0-1987 GCA_964504265.1 uncultured Bacteroidales bacterium | reverse complement strand
ATAAAGTTTGTAAAGTTCATAAAGTTTGTAAAGTTTATAAAGTGGATTTACGATTTTAGATTAACAATTTACGTTTTTTATAGACAAACAAGATATTACTTACTTTCAACATTCTACTTTTTACTTTTAACATTTAACTTTATAAACTACCACAGTATATCAAAATAATTTTTAACCAAAAATTATTTTAAATTGCCTTGATGGTTTAAACAGTTTATAAGTTAATTTTAAGAATGTAAAATAATGACAAATATATGTTTTATTAGGATAAATTAGATATTAATCAAAAAAATATTTTACCCGCAATGAAAATATTTATTGACCAATTCTAAAATTGCGTCGTTATTATTGTTAATTCTGTTGATTAAGCCTTTATCGTCGTAGGCTGATAATTTATTAGCAATACCTTCAAGCATGTTTTTTGAAAATACGTCGTATTGCATATAAATATCTTTTTGTTTTAAAAGCATTTCGGCAGATTCAACACATGAAACCGGAAGCTGATTAAGTTTGTCGGCAATATTTGCATTTTCAGCTTTAAAAATATTAACATCAACATAAGTTTTTTGTGCTAATTCTAAAGCGTTATCCATCTCAAGCCCACGTCGAGCAGCAACAGTTAACCCTGCAAGCAGCAAATAAATATCGGCTGAGCCATCGGGACAGCGGAATTCAACAGTTTGCTTGTCTGATATATCAACATTAAGGCTTTCTTCGTTAGGATTTGCAATTTTCATCATATCGCCTGCTTTGCCACACCAACCCAAAGGTACTCTAACAAGTACCGATCTGTTTCGATCGCCCCAGCATATTTTAGTTGGTGCCTCCTGATGTGGCACAAGCCTAAAATAAGAAGTAGGGTTAGTATTTCCAAAGGCGGTGAGCGAAGGAGCTAAATCCATAAAACCTGCAATAGCTTTTTTGGCTGTATCGCTAAGTTTTCCGTTATCAAGCATAACGCTTTTACCATTTTTCATTAAACGAGTGTGTATGTGTAAACCGCTGCCGGCTTTTCCAGTTGTTATTTTAGGTGCAAAAGTGAGCGTAATTCCATATTTATTTGCTAAAGCACGAAGTATCCATTTGGCGATGACTAATTGATCGGCAGCATCTTCAAGCGTAGTAGGCAAAAATTCAATTTCATTTTGTTCATATATTTTCCCATTTAAACTAAAATTACCAACTTCTGAATGACCATATTTTATTAATCCACCTGCCTTTGCGATTGCCCTCATAGCTTCGTTTCTGAACTCTTCCATTTTGTTAAAAGGATATGATTCGTGATAACCACGTTGGTCGGTAGCTTCAAACAAAGATTCTGATTCATTTATAACATAATATTCCAACTCGCCCATCACTTCAAAAGTGTATCCGTTTTTTTCAGTAAGAGTTTTATGAGCTTTGCGAAGTATATATTCTGGCGAAATATCAAGAGGTTCTCCATCTTTATTAAAATATGAACAAAGAAAATCAATAGATGGTATTTTACTCACAGGATTAATAAAAGCTGTGCTAAAACGAGGTACAACATATAAATCGCTTGAGCCTGCTTCTATATGTGGGAAAAGGCTTGAGCCATCAACCCTTTCGCCAAGACTTAAAATATTATCAAGATGTTCTAAACTGTTAATAACAAAGTTAAGTGTTTTTAGCCTACCATCGCCAGCTACGTATCTGAAATTTACAATTTCTACTGTTTCAGCTTTAATATACTTTATTATATCAGCTTTTGTAAATTCTTTTGAAGGTTTACCAATAATTTTTACTAATTGATTAGGACAAATTTTCATATTTTCCATAATTGCTTATTTTAGGTTTATCAGCAAACTTACAAGTTTTTTTTGAAATGTGTTTTATAAAAAAAATATTTAAATCCTAATTTCAGAACAACTGACTCCAGGTTTTTGATTTAACTACAAGATATCGTTATAACTACAAGAAATTTAGATTTTAGATATATAGTTGAGTCCACTCCTAAAAGTAACAA
>CAZDEU010000302.1:0-2006 GCA_964504265.1 uncultured Bacteroidales bacterium | reverse complement strand
TTTGTGCTTCTATTCAAGTGCAGTGCTTGTTGACAGTTTTGTGCTCCGAAACCCGCCCGAACGCAAAGCCCGAAAGCGTTGTGTGCAAGTCTGAAAAGAGAAGAAAAATAAAAACATATCAAAGACTTAATAATATTAATCAAGTAATAACATCTCTTAAATATTTTGTTTATCTTAAAAATGAAAAAAATGAAAAAAATTATCATTACACTTATTGCTTTTATGTGTTTAAGCAATTTGTTCTCGCAAACATGGGAAACAATAAATTTAAACTCGACTATTAATAATAACATTAGAACAATCAATGTAAAAGATGGGATTATTTATGCAGGTGTTTTTATTTGCAGTTATAATGGGACAACAGGCAATTTGACAGTAGATTGGTCAAATTCTGGTTTATGGAAATCAAGTACATCAACCATTAACTGGACAATGGCTAATAATTCTTCATTAACAAATAGGTTTGTGAAAAATATTTGTATAGATAGTTTAAATATTTGGGTTGGGACAGAAGGTTTTATTTCAAGTTCCCCAAGTTTAAATCGTAATGGGAATGTTCACAATGCAAATAGTAATTTCAATTGGACAGAAATGATTAACTTTCAGTCTGGTTCAAGTCATTGGGTAGGTTCAACAGGAAATGTTAATTCAATAGAAAAAATCAATGGATTTATCTTTGTTTGCTCAACAAATGGTGTATTTAGAATTACGAATGTTAATGATGATGTAGTAAGAATTACAAATGGGATGACGGATGGACTCGAGATTTCTTCAATTACAACAAAAGATTATTATATATTTTGTAGTGAAAAAAACAATGGTCTTTATCGTTCGAATGATAATGGTAATAATTGGACTAAACTTTCAAATAGTTCAATATTTGCAAATGTGACAAAATATTACCAAGTAAAGGTCATCAATAATTATATTTTCCTATCAACTAACAATGGAGTTTTTCGTTCACCTTGTTCTAATCCAGCAAATTCTTTATCTTGGTCTAATACAAGTCTAGGTTTAACTCTTCCAAGTGGCAGTAATGCAAATATTGTTTCTATTGCTTCAAAAAATTCTATTTTATATGCAGGCGCATCAACTGGTCACATTTTTGTGTCTTCAAACAATGGGGATACTTGGTCTTTATTAATAAACCCTCCTGTTGCAGATGCCTATAATTTTCAATTATTAATAGATAATGACTACTTGTACTGCATGATAAGTAGTAAGATATACCGTTTAAGAATTGTAAACTGCAATATAGCAAAGCCAGTTATTACAAATACAAATAATGTATTAAGCACAAGTCAATATGCATATTATCAATGGTTAAATGACAATGGGATAATTGCTGGAGCTACAAATCAAAATTTCAATCCTATTTCAAATGGAAATTATAGAGTTTCGGTAACTGATAATAATAATTGTAGCGACACCTCAGATGTCTATTATTTCGTAAATACAACTTCAATTAATAATTTTATGGTAAGAACCAATGAAATTAATATTTACCCAAATCCAATTTTAAACGAATTAAATATCAATAACTTAGAAAATTATAGTAATTTATTAATATTTGATTTATCTGGTAAAATAGTTTATAAAGAAAATACAATAAGTTCAAGTATCGTTTTAAATTTAACTCAATTAAAACGTGGAACGTATATTTTACACATACAGTCTGACAAATCAGATAAGCGAATGCTGATTACTAAAATTTAAAAATAGTTATGTTTTATTAAAAACTATTTTAAAAATTAAAAGACATTGTAATTCAAACCCACAAGGCAAAAATTGCAAAAGAGCTTACCCTCTTCCATCCGCACAATGAAACGACAGAGCATTTAGAAACGAAATACAAAGCCCAGCACACAACAAAGGCTATGAAATAATGGCGGGGGAGAAAGTAATTTGAAAGTTCACTTATATTAATTAACTTTGCTGTGGGGCGACAGGAAAACGGTGTTAAAACCGCCACTATTCATAGCCTCAGGCGTTATGCCCAATGCTAA
>CAZDEU010000301.1:0-2021 GCA_964504265.1 uncultured Bacteroidales bacterium | reverse complement strand
TAGTAAAGCAATAGCATAAAATATTATTTCTACAACAAGCAATGTATGCATATACGAATGTTTTCTTTATTTCACTGAAAATAACTCTTTCTACGTATTCTCTATTCTTAATATTTTCGGGAGCAAATTTAAACAATATATTAATACAAACGGCTATTTATGCCTTTCAAAAAAGGAGGAGAAAAAAAAAGTCTCAAGTCGCAAGACAGTTTTTCGTGCCGAAAAAAAGGAGGGAGCGGGGGAATGGGATTTGTGGATTATTGTGGGGAGGGAGATGTGTGTGGTGGTTTCATTGGATTAGACTAATCTGATAATTTCTTTTTCTGTTGATTGTAATAATTTTTCCAGTTTTCCTCCTTTGCTTGCATATCCGATAGTAATATTATCGGCAAGTTCGATCATCATTTTATTTCTTATTTCGGCTGTTTGTTCACTTGCTCGTTTTCCTGTCTTATCGAAAGGGCTGATGATTAAAATTCGTCCTTGTTCCAACGGTTTTATAAGTTCCGGTTCAATTTTCTTTTTTAAACCACGGGCTAATGCAATAATAATTGGCTGTTTCCCTTTAAGCAAATAATGTAAAACATCTTTTTCTAATTGGCTATGAAAACCGCTGATGACACAATTACCGGCTTCTCTTTGTGCAATTGCCCAATCATAACATTTTAATACTGCTGATGCAGTAATTGAACGACTGCATAAAAAAGCCGTTTTCTGTAGCTTCAATAATTGTTCATTTCCTAAAAATTCATTTATTTTCATTTTTTCTTACCATTTTATTTTAATCTAATGTCTTAATAATAGTAATGTTTTCTATCTTAATTATTATCTTAAAAACAGTCTAAATAATTAATTATAATACAGAATATCAAATAAATATGAAGTTTCCATCTTAATTTCCATCTTAATTTCTATCTTGACTTATCTTATTTGATGTAAGAATCCATTCTGGTTTGACTGTTGATTTACTTTGATTACAAATCGTTTTATCATTTTTAGACATATCGTAGAGTAGATTTCTGATTTTATTTCTTTTCTGTGAATTGTTAAGTACGTTTGATAATTTATCCATCAACAAGTTATCAATATCTTCACGACTTGCTTTTTTATATTGTTTAATAAATTCTATAATTAAATTTTTATAATATTCTTTATCGAATGCTTTGTTTTTAATATAAGATGCTTTATCATTGGTAACTTCTGCAACAGATGCAGCAATAAAATAATTGGGTTTTCTGCCTTCAATGAGTTTTTCTTTTTTTAACGTATTGATAGCAAACTGCGTTAGAGTTTGTTTTTTCTGAATTTTATCTAATAATATCACCAATTCTAAAGGCATATCCTTTCTTTCCATTAGAATTTTAGTGTAATCTTCATTAATAACATGACCATACATTTGAAGTATAACTTTATTTCTTTCCGATAATAAATAATCGGGCAAAGGGAAAAATCTTTTTTGTTGAGATATATACATGGTGTGAATACCATAACCTAATCTATCAATCATGCCGAGATTAACCATAGCATTTGCCAACCAAAAATTTCTATAACGTTCGGGTGTTTTATTTCCTGATGTATAATCATCGGGATTCCCTTCAAAAAAAGAACCCGCATTAGAAAAGATAAGTTTGTCAATTTTTTCAGTAACAATTATCCTGGAGTTTAAAGAATAATCTTGATGAGCAATACAATTATGTAAAGCCTCTAATATAGAGCGTGTATCGTATTTGTTTACTGTTGTTGACAGTAGTTCGTTTTTTGGGAAAAATTTATACTTTACATTTCTAATTTGATTAAGTACTTTGGTTGTATTTAATAAAAAGGGTGTAGTGAAATGTTCGTAAGCTGATTCTTCGGTTTCTAATTTCCATGTAATTTCCGAAATGGCGGGAAGTAAAAAGTGTGATGATTCTTCTTTTCCCAAAAGAAGTATGGAAGTATTAGTGATTTTTCCTTTAATGTTAATCTTTGCTTTATCTAAAAAAGTTATATCATCCCAAGTATCTATTTGATTATAAAAA
>CAZDEU010000300.1:0-2029 GCA_964504265.1 uncultured Bacteroidales bacterium | reverse complement strand
CCCTCCGACCTTTGTAATTAAAATCGCCCGCAAGGGAATATTACAAAGAGATTATGTCGCTTAGCAATCAAACTTCAAATATAGTAACAGCTTCGGGTGTTTTCGGTGGTGTTGGCAAAGCTCTTTTTAATCAGCAATTAATGGCAAATATCACTTTTCAGGGTGTTTGCGATGTTGCTGTTTATGCTGCTATTTCTGCCGTTGTGGCTTATGTTGTTAAAGTTTCTATTGATTTACTTAAAAAATGGCTGCGTAAATGAATAATCTTATAAAAATTGGTATTGGTGGCGGGCTGTTGTTTGGACTGTGGAAACTTTTGCAGATGAAAAAAGTATCTGAAAAGGTTGTTACCGCTCTTTCAAATCCTCGCATTCATAAAGTTGATTTAAAAGGTCTTGCTATAAGAACTGAAATTAACATTAACAACCCTACTAAAGGCTCTGTTAAAATTACTAAACCTGTTGTTACTCTTTATTCTGATAATAAATATATAACAAGCACAAAGCCTGAAAGCAAAGAATTTATTATTAAACCTTTGGCTACTACAACTCTTGATACTATTGAAATTGTAATACCCTGGACTTCCTTATCTTCTTATGTAATTGAACTTATTACAAAAATCCCTCAACTTGTTGATGCTTTTAAAACTAAGAATATGAGCAAATTCGGGCAGGCTCTTGCTATGCCTTTGGAAATGAAATACTCTCTGTATGCTAACGGAATTTATTTTGAATCAGAACTCAAAAAAATATTATGAGCAGCAAACTATCAATAGAAAACATTACAAGCGGTTACCGTCCAATTAAAGATGGTAGAGAATATACTCGTTACTTTCCTGAACCTAATGATAGCGACCGTATTATTATTGAAGATGGCGATGTAGATGATACCGTTGAACTGATGATGAAAGTTGTATGGAAGTATATTGATGACACTAAGAAAATTGCAACATATCTTAAAGGTAGCAGCATTAAAGAAACAAGCGAAAACATCTGGAACTTCTTATATAACCATATTCAATACAAACTTGATAAACGAGGACTTGAGCAGTTACGCAGACCTGCAAGAAGTTGGTCAGACAGAACATCAGGTATTGACTGCGATTGTTTCTCAATATTTGTATCATCAATACTTACAAATCTTCAAATACCGCATAAGTTAAGAATTGCAAAGTATAATCAAGATGTTTTTCAGCATGTTTATGTGATTGTACCTTTTGGCGGTTCTTACTACACTATCGACTGCGTAATATCTGAATTTAACCACGAAAAACCTTATACCGAAATTAAAGACTTTACTATGAAACTCAACGGAATTAACGTAGCTGTCCTTTCAGGCACAGTACCCAATGTAATGGAACTTGTAAACGACCTTGAAGGATTAGAAAACTTAGGCTCTGACAACGAACAGGAACGCCTTGAGGCTATTTATAGCCACCTTGTAAAAACTCGTAATATGATTGCTAACAAGCCATATCTCGTAGAACACGTTGATTATCCACCTGCATTTTTAAAAATGCTTGATTATGCTATCGAAAATTGGAATACTCCAAACAGAGATAAAGCACTTGCAATACTTCAACAAAATGAAGATGCACTTAATCTGCATAATAATATGGCAGGTATTCCTGAGAACTCCGATTTAGAAGGTCTTGACGATGAATGGGACGAAATTGACGACTATGATGATGACGAAATACAAGAGCTTTTAGGCGGTAAAAAAGAACGTAAGGAAAAGCGAAAGAAAAAGAAAGAGGAAAGAAAAGAAAAAAAACAGGAGAAAAAAGAGAAAAAACAAGAAAAGAAAGAAGAACGCAAAGCTAAGAAAGCCGAGAAGAAAGAAGCTAAGAAAACAAAGAAAGGCTTTTTCAAAAAGATTGGCGAAGCTGTTAAAAAAGGCGGAAAAGCATTTGTAAGATATAATCCTGTTACAATAGCTGCCCGAAATGGCTTTTTACTTGCTATTAAGCTCAATATTAAAAAAATGGCATCAAAATTAAAATGGGCTTATGGTACGCAGCAACAAGCAG
>CAZDEU010000299.1:0-2032 GCA_964504265.1 uncultured Bacteroidales bacterium | reverse complement strand
TATGAAGCTCCGTTAAATTCGATTTTTAAATTATTGAGCCACTCATATTGAAAAGATTCAAATTTATTCATTGTATCAAGATTTAAGGGAAGATTTCTTTTTTTCTTTAACTGTACTTTGATTTTATCGTTTTTAATTGCAATATCAGCACTATTTCGAAGGAATTTGTCGAACAATTTTTGATCTGATAAATGCGAGTATCTACCAAGGTCTAAAGCAAAGATTCTGAATAGATTATGTGTAAGTATGCTCATTGTAAAATCAAAATCTACTTTTATCACCATTGAAGATGAAACAAGGTTTAGATGGAAAAATTCGATTTGTTCGCTGATAGCTTTTTCTACAATCCATCTTTTGGTATATTTTCTTACAATACTTTCAACTTTCAAATCAAAATCATTTGTTATAATAATAGCAGGTTTTATTTTGCCATGACCTGTAATGCTTATTTGGCGGATATTGTCGTTATATCCTTTAAGGTATATTTGCTCGTCAACAACTTTTAGACTTCTTTTTTTGTTTCCTGCCATCTCAACACGTACTGTTTTTCTGTTTTTTTCAGGAATCTGTTCGAGTTTGTCAACGAGATTTTTTCCACGCCTGCGAATGGTTACAAATAAAATTCCTTTTTCGTCAATTTTTTTAAGATTTTCGTAGTTGGTGAATTTGCTATCAAAGACAAGATACTTCAAATTAATATCTTTTTCCGATGAGCCTTTCTTATAAAAGTCTAAGAATTCAATTACTTCTTCACTCTCATTTTTATGCATTACATTAGTATTACCATAATTGATAATTCCTGTATCGGGATCATGTGCTAAAACAGCTAACATGCTTGCCATTGCTTTACCTCTTTTGCCTGCCCAGTTATTCTCTAAATGATCGTTTTCACCCCAATATGGAATAGTAGTAAAATCAAGATTTGATGTATCGCCCAACAAATTATTTTTTAGCCATATTTTATGCAATTCCTTAAGAAAAGATAAATTCATATCAGATGTAACTCTATGTGAATACGAAGTGTACCAAGCTGTTTTAGGTAAAACATTTAATCCTGCAAACAATCCAGGTCCTCTATCCATACACCATATATCATCTGAGCTATATCGCCTTATATTAGATGCTTTTAATGCAATAAATGATAATATTGAACTAAGTCTATCAATAGATTTAGTTTCAGGGTAATCACTTTTTGCAATAGCTTCAGATATTCCTAGTTTCTTAATATAAGGAAGTAAACATAATATGCCCGCAGAAGTGCTTTTGAAGCTTTCCTCTGCATAAGTAAGCTTGATGCTTTTTTCCGCTGTAATATTGGGACATTTAAGATTTTGTTTTTCCAAGTTTGTTCTTCTTGGAAGTCTTGGGAAACCTTCTTTGTATAAGATATTGTTAATAGTTCTTTCAGAAATGTTATATCCCTTACCGTCTAAAATGGTTTTTATTTCTTCAACAGAATGATTGTTTTTTCTAAGGCTAATTACAATATTTTTTGTTTTTGATACATCTTGCGATATTTTACGACCCTTTTGTGAAGGTTTAAAAAACAACTCATCAATTTCATTATTTTTTAATTTCTTATTGAAATTTGAGATTATTGTAGTAAAACCTCTGTGTTTATAGCCAAAAATTTTGGCTACTTCTTTTGTACTCAAGTCTTCAACGTAATACATCCTAAGAGCTTCATACTGTTTTTGAGATATTGAAGAAGGAGAAAGAAAAAAATCTTTTGGTTCCATAATTAACGTATTTATATTGCCGTTATAAAGATAATATAATTATGTTAAAAATATGCACCAAATTTAAAAAACTTATTAACAACTTTATTAACAGGCAATAAACAAATAATTGAAATCAAGTAATAAAATTATCATCAACTATACAAAATAGTTTTTAAGACTAAATAGACGTTGCAAAATTCTAATTTTATAATAAAAAAAAGTTGTAACTATCAGATAATATGATAGATAGAAATAAACAGCATTATGAAATAATGAATAATTACTTACTCAATTTGCCGTGATTATCTGTG
>CAZDEU010000298.1:0-2063 GCA_964504265.1 uncultured Bacteroidales bacterium | reverse complement strand
GTAGTCAGGTTTTTAAATATGCTTACTGTTTCCATAATAGCCTCCTTAGTAACCTAAAATGGGTCTATAATTCCTTGCAAGAAATTTATCAATATCTACTGCTCGATAATAAATTTTACTATTTATTTGCGAAAAGGGAATTACTTTCTCGTCTCGGTACATTTGTAGCAGTCGTGGACTGATTTTAAGAACACTACATACGTCTTGGTTATCTAACCATCTTTCTTTTAAAGGATATTGTGATTTTTTGATAAGTTTTGCAACCCTATCTTCGATTTTATCGATACGTTCAAGTATCATTTTAAGCACATCGGCATCTAAAGCAATTTCATTCATTTTTACATTAATTTTGAGTTTAACAATAATTTAAGGTTAGTTGCAACTAAAACCAATGCAAGATTACGCAAGGTAAAAAAGTCTTTTAGTCTTAAAATGGTCTCAAAATGGTCTTAGGGTTAAAAAGAGCCATTTTTGATATAAAAAAATATTATTTTCGCTTCAATATCTTCTGAACGTCAATTCTTCTGGGACTTTCTTTCTTAATATGTTTATCAACCCTATATGGTTTCAACAAAGTGCGGATTGTATGTGGACTTAAAGGCTTATCATTCTTATCATTAAAGTTGTTCACAAAAAAGTCTTGCAAGGTTTCACGTGATGTTTCGATAAACATACCATCTGGAACACTAATATCTTCAAGTAATTGCACAAACATATCAACCAAAACATTAATCTGACCATTGACTTTAATACGTTTATGTACTGGAAGTGCAATACTTTCGGTTTGAGACTTTTTAGTATTCAATTTATTTCCTTTTATAACAAGGCTTTCATTAACTAAACATTCCGAAGTATCTGTTTTTTCAATATAAGACTTTTTTATATATTTTCCATAGCCTGAATTTTTGAAGTTAAACAAAGAACACATTTTCCTCAGTGATATTTCCCGAATTACTTCACTAAATAATTTGTCTTCATTATCTATGTATGACGATATAAAAGGTTTAAACATTTTCTGATAGAAAATAATAGTTTTGACAAGAAACATATTTAGGGCAAAAAATATATAAATATCTTCTTGATTATCTGTATCTTGTACATTTCGCAAAGCTCTTTTAGCATCATATAAAAGTTTCTTAGCTTTTTGAATATGAATATTTGCATACGAACGAATAGCTAATTCATCATCAGCAGTTTCTAGCATATGTTCAGCACGAATTTTAATTCTCTCAAATTCATCACCCAACAGCTCCATATAACAATTGCACTTGAAACTTATAAATTGTGGAATATCAATAACCTCAAGCAAATTATAAACTTTCATTGGCTTTATTATTATTTCATATTGCTGCTTACTTGTCAATTTTGAATACACAAGAAAATCTTTCCTATTCTTATATCCATATTTTAAAAAATCTGTATTCTCAATATACTCAGCAGGATTTTCAGTATTTGCAAGCAATGCAACTCGTTTAGTATGTGCATTGCAGATTAAATCCCTCAAAATATCCAAATTACTATTTTCAGGCAATATCGGATTTAGCTTGCCATTTATTATTTCGTTATATATATTTATATGTAGCTTATCAATAGTTTTTATTTTCATAATAATTATTTTGCTTTATTTTTCATTACTTTTCTCTTACTTGCTACAAAAATACTTAGCAAATATTTTATAATCAAGAATGTTAATAACTAATCTATTATTTGATTTACAGATACTTACAACAAAAAAAAATACAAATAATTGATTATCAAAAGCAAATAGTTATCAACAAAGATTAACTCATATTTTAAATGTCAGTGGAGTAAAAAAAATCAAGAAATAAAAATAATTCTTGCATTTGAAGAATTATTTTTATATTTGCTTGTTTTTTAATCAATACCGTTCTTTTCAATAATTAAAAAGGCTGTTTATAATCAATTGGAGTTTTGATTGGACACGCTTTAGAATTTTTTAAAAGTATTGTAAATAAAGGCGAGTAGAAATATTATTCAAGTTCCCCTCTCTCCGCCACCCGAAAATCACGCCCAATGGGCGTGATTTTTTATTTTGAAGCATT
>CAZDEU010000297.1:0-2071 GCA_964504265.1 uncultured Bacteroidales bacterium | reverse complement strand
AACGTTGTGAAGAGTTTATATGGAAAATTTTATTGCCGCCAACTGAAATAAATAAATGTAACTTGGTCTGATTTATTCAGCAGACCCTAATTAAAAGAATAAAATTCTAAATATTTTTGCAACCAACAGCATATTTTTTGTAATAAATATAAAAAAATTAACATTTTTTTATTAATTTAACGTTCCATTAATGTTAGCAGAAAATGCAGAAATGTTTCTGTTACGATTTAAATATTTAGACTGGTATTTTGTTGTTTAAAACATTTATCTTTGTATTATTTAAAGATTCAAAATAATGGAAAGCCAAAACATTGAATATAAAAGTGTATGGAAGGATGAATATCTGAAATGGGTTTGTGGCTTTGCCAATGCTAATGGTGGAATTATAGTTATTGGTAAAGATGATACAGGTAATGTAGTTGGAGTTGCTAACGCTAAAAAATTATTAGAAGAAATCCCAAATAAAATAAAAGATACTTTAGGTGTTTTAGTCGATGTAAATTTATATAAGACAGCTAAATATAATTATATTGAAATAATTGTTGAAGCATACCCATATCCGGTTAATTATAAGGGTCAATATCATTATCGGAGCGGGAGTACTAAACAAGAGTTAAAAGGGTTAGCATTAGATAAATTTTTATTAAAGAAAAAAGGAAAGCGTTGGGATGGCGTTCCTGTTCCCCTAATTGCTGTTGAAGATTTAAAAACAGAAACAATAGATTTTTTTCGTAAAAAAGCATTAAAAAGCAATCGTATAGATGAAAATGTTTTAACTGATACTAATGAAAATTTGGTTGAGAATTTGCAATTGAACGAAAATGGTTTACTGAAAAGAGCTGCAATTTTATTATTCCATCACAACCCTGAAAAGTATATAACAGGCTCTTATATAAAGATTGGCTATTTTGAAACAGATGATGATTTGAAATTTCAAGACGAGATTCATGGTAATTTGTTTGAACAGATTGAAAAAACTATGGATTTGCTCTTTACAAAATATTTAAAATCAAAAATTAGTTATGAGGGTATTAATCGTGTTGAACATTTCGATTATCCAAAAGAGGCAGTAAGAGAAGCTTTGTTAAATTCAGTTGCACATAAAGATTATTCTAATGGAGTACCTGTTCAAATAAGTGTATATAATGATAAAATTTTATTTTGGAACGAAGGACAACTTCCTGAAAAATGGACCATAGAAAATCTTAAAATCAAACATCCTTCAAAACCATTCAATCCCGATATAGCAAATTCACTTTTTCGAAGCGGTTATATTGAATTATGGGGTCGTGGTACTTTGAAAATGATTAAAGAATGTGAGCAAGTGGGGCTTCCGCAGCCTAAATTTTCCTTTGATATGTCAGGTTTTTTCGTAGAGTTTAGAAAAGATATATATAATGAACAATATCTCAATTCTATTGGACTTAACATTAGACAAGTAAAAGGAATTTTATATATAAAAGAAAAAGGGAAAATTACTAATAGTGAATACCAGTTACTAAATTCATGTTCTCGAAATACAGCAAGTAACGACTTGGTTAATTTAGTTGAAAAAAGTTTATTGATTTCAAGTGGACAAAAGGGAGCAGGTGCTTTTTATATGTTAAAAAAATGAATTATTATTTAAAAAACTTAATTGCACATTTATTGCACAATTTGCACAATGGTTTTTCAAAAAGCACATTGTACCATTACGGTTACGACATACACGGCAACGTTAAAACACTGTGGCAAGACAATAAACAATTAGAAGACGATTATCAAGGGCTGGCACATCAGCGTATTAAAAGGCTCGATTATAATTACGACCTGATAAGCGGCAACGTAAACCTTGTTTCGTATCAAAACGACAGCATAGATGCCTTTCATCATAAATATGTTTACGATGCCGACAACCGCATAACCGAAGTTAATACTAACCGCAACAGCAAACTGTTAAACGTAACCGAAGTATGGAGCAAAGATGCCAAATACTTCTACTACGACCACGGTCCCCTTGCAAGAGTGGAGTTAGGACATAATAAAGTGCAGGGCATTGACTATGCTTATACCTTACAAGGCTGGCTAAAAG
>CAZDEU010000296.1:0-2079 GCA_964504265.1 uncultured Bacteroidales bacterium | reverse complement strand
TTTACTGTGACAGCCTTACACACCGACACATAAAAACGGAATATATAAAAGGCAAAGACACCACAACAAAAACGCCTGAGTGTATTGTTATGGCAAACCTGTTGTTTTCTTAGGGATTGCCAACACAATTCACAAAATTAGAAACACCAGCAACACCAACTGAAATACAATCTGTAAAATGTGAATTATACCAATATATATTAGTACAGGTTAATTCAACTGTTTGAGCCAGCTTAAGTTTATATAAGATAGCGCCTTGAATTATAACATTGTCAGGACTGTTGCCGCCTGAAATTCCCATGTATATACCACAACCGTTTGAACCCTGAGTGTCAGTATTAAGGATGTGAATATTTGATAACTTAAGATTTTTGACAGCCCCTAAAATAGTAAGTAAATTAGTAATACCTGCGTTATCATTATCCGCTATGAAATTATTTAATATACAATTTACTGAGTTGCTAAAGTTTAAAAATTTATTTACACCTGACAAAAAAATATTTGTTAAAATACAATTTTTACTATTAGATATTGCAATATGACTTGAACTATTAAGATTATTTACAATTATACGGTCATTAGTTGAATTAATGCTAAAACCATATCGAGGGCAATTAGACACAATTACATCATTAAAAATTAAGTCTTTGTTAGCCATATATAGTATAACCCCATCCTCATGAATTGACCCGTCAACATATATTTTATTTATTTTACCGTACTGACAACCATAAAACAAAATGTTTTTATCAAAAGTGTTTAATGATGTAATATTAAGGTAATCAATTTTAGTTGAATAACCATTGATGAAATTATGCTGTGTGCCGTTAATACCTGTGATATTTTTTAGCGTAACTCCCGTGCAGGTTTCAAAAGTTATACAAGCTCCCATTAGAGGCTCAAAAAATCCTAAGTTTCGCACAGGCTCGTTGGTATCTTGATTAGTCCTGTTATTGTCGATTATGCCATTGCCCTCAATAGTAACATTTGTTAAATCCTTACATATAATACAATTTTGCGAATGACCTATGCTAACGTGTGCCGCTACTGTATAATTATATATTAGGGGAGTATCAAAAGAAATTGAATTAGCCGTTTTACCTGTAATTTTTCTACCTTCGCCGCTGCGGGTTGTACGTGCCCCTGAGCCTCCACCTGTTATTGGCCTATTGTCATCAACTATAACAAACCATTGGCCTATTTCAAAACCGGAACTATTACAATTAATGGTTTTACTTCCAGCGTTTACGTTACTTGTTAAATATCTGGTAATACCATTTTGAATTTTTAACGTGCCATTTAAGACAAAATAACTTCCTGAATTTAAAATAAGCGGCTGACTAATGATATAAACATCTGTTTGTTTTGTGCCTAAAATTATTTTAGTTCCGGTATTTTTATTAATTATGTTTTGCAGTATTTCAAAATTATCTGTAATGCCATCTGCATAACAGCGTAAAGAGGCATCTATTTCGTCTTCGTAAATTTTAATTATATCGTCATTGAGGTTATCCATTTTAAAAGATACCTCATTATTTGATATGGCAAAAACTTTGCGGGGCATATTAAACAAGTGTTATGCGATAGCCGCAGAAAATTATGTTACAAGCTGCCGTCGGTAATATTCTTGAAAAAAAGAAATTAATTTCCCTCATATTATTAGGGTTATAATTAAGCGCTGGTGTTGTGGTATTGTAAGTAATAGCGTCATTAGTAATAGTATAACATGAGACATTTGCAGCGTCATAAAAACCCATAATGGTTGCTGTGCCCTGTGCTGAAGCCGAAATTAGCCTATATGCAAACGATAAGCATAAATACATTTTTGTTGCGGCATAAGTTAAAAATTCACTGGCTGCTGAAGACCCTATATAATATAATGGTTCAACATTTACGATAGTCCTATTTGCAGCACTTTTATTATCAAAGGTCTGATAAAAATGCTGACTTAATATTTTTTGTTCTGGAGTCATCTCAGACACCAGTTGTGATAATTCAATTTTTGCCATTGTCTGAAATTTTTTAAAAAACTCCGGTATATTTCACCCGGAGTTTTGAGGTTAGTAAATTATTCTTTTG
>CAZDEU010000295.1:0-2082 GCA_964504265.1 uncultured Bacteroidales bacterium | reverse complement strand
GAAGAACAATTAGTTAAGTTGGCTGCCAAAGATTTACTTAAAAGATTAAAAGAGGAAAAAGATAAATTATTGGTAACAGATTGGTATAAAGATGAATTAGCAAAATTAACAGTTCTTAAATTTGTAAAACAGGAATTAAATAAAGATTTGCCCGAAAGCTATTTAGCATCAGTTTTTGAAGAAACTTGTAGTAAAGTAATAGAACATTTACAACACTTGGAAGAAATAGGGCGAAAATGGGCAGCATAAGCTAACAGATAGTTAAAACTAACCTTTTGCTTTGCAGTTTGCACTTGAAATTTTCATACCACCACATTTTTATAGCTCATTTTTAAAAAATATAAAACTCGTTTATAGAAGGATTTGAGCTGTATTTAGTATTTTTGTGAGCTAAAAAAGTAAAATAATGCAAGAAACGAAGCTTATAGGTGGGTTCTAAAAATTAATTTTTATAATTTTTTTGAACAAATTAGAACTCGTTTAAATTTATGATAAAAAAACTATACAATATTACAACAAATTTTCAATTTATGTTATAAAATATCAATTATTTATCATTTATTTGTAAACAACCAACTAATTAACTAGAGTCTTTATATAAAGAAGAGAGTTTGATTCAGAATATTCGAGTTTGTGGTTTAGAAAGCCTGAAAATCAGGAGTGTATGTATTTACTTTACTGATTTGAAGGCTTAGAATAACGATGAACCGAGCATGAATGTTAAAAAACAAAAAATTATTAATCATTTGCGATTTCAATACGATACCTTTGAAAATTATCAATTTTATCGTATTAAATCGAACATTACGGACAAACTCTAATTATTCAGAAGAATATCATGCGTTTACCATAGTTAAAATCTTCGAACCGCCCTAACTTTATGTGTTTCATTTTTAAAATAGTAGAAGTTAGTAGAACAGTTATAGCAAGTGAATGTCGAGTGCCA
Organism: uncultured Bacteroidales bacterium; assembly: GCA_964504265.1. Lineage (GTDB taxonomy): Bacteria > Bacteroidota > Bacteroidia > Bacteroidales > JAKIYJ01 > JAKIYJ01. The sequence goes on along the minus strand of CAZDEU010000295.1, from coordinate 1,136 downwards.
TGTAGTGTTATTGTCAAACTCTGTAGAACTCCAATAGTCGGGATATTGGAAGCCATTTGTACTGCCTAATATAAAATTTACTACCGAAGCTGCATCATAACAAGCATTCAATTCCCAAACAGCAGGCAAATACCAATCATTAAAGCCACCTCCAGTATAATTTCTGCAAAGTTTTGCGGCACTTGCTGTATGAGTTGCTTGAGCAATTATTGCATTAGAATTAGACAACCCGTCAACTTGACTTTGAGCAGATGCGCCAATTGTTGTATTATTAACATTGCTCCAAGTAGTACCTGTACTAATATTTGTCAAAGAAGCAATCAATCCGTGTTCAACACCTGATTGTTTCCAAACAGACACTACAATACCTCCACCAAAAAGTTCTCCTACATAGTGTGTGAAAGCACTTGGACCTGTAGCCCCTGTAACGCCAGTTGCCCCTACTGGACCGGGAATGGTTGAGGCTGCACCTTCAGCACCTGTAGCTCCGTCTAAACCAGTTGGTCCAGTTGCGCCGGTTGGCCCAGTTGCGCCGGTTGGCCCAGATGCGCCAGTTAGCCCTGCTGTTACATCTAATAAAACAGATTCTATTTTCCAACCTTTATTAAGAGGGACAGTATTTTGTGAATTTACAGAGATAATGCTTTCAAACAATAAATTATTACCTCCTCCAACTGCAGGCGAAATAGCATATTGTAATACAGAAATAGAATTAACTTTATACCCAATATTGAGTGTCTGCCCTTCATTTAACCAAAATGGAAATTTTGAAATATCTGAAACTAAAGCATGAGTACCATCAACAATAATTGTTGGAAATGTTTGAGAATACACCTTACTAAATATAATTATTATGCTTAATAAGCAAGTAATGCATGTAAATTTTAAAAATTTAATCATTTTCATTGTATTAAAATTTTGGTTAAAGTGGGTTCTAAAAATTGATTTTATATAATTTTTTTAGCACAAACTAGAACCCGTTTAAATTTATGCTAAAATAACCTTACAATATTAAAACATTTTTTCAATTTATGTTATAAAAATTCAATTTTTTTTGGTTTATATTTGTAACTAATAATATAGGGGGGTTCTAAAAATTGATTTTTTATAATTTTTTTAGCACAAACTAGAACCCA
>CAZDEU010000294.1:0-2089 GCA_964504265.1 uncultured Bacteroidales bacterium | reverse complement strand
ACTCTTTTAAATATGAAAATATAAAATTGGGTGTCCCATCGCACAAAACAGGTGGCACAAATAATGAACAAAGACAACGTCAGACGGGGCAGGCACGGTTAATTTATTGGTTTTCATAAGCAAGAGCAAAGTTATAATTAATCCCAATTTGTAAGTTTTTCGGCAGCTTTTTTTCTTTTATCTAATTGAAAACTTTTCAGATAATTTTCTGTAACTGCAACACTTGAATGTCCCATAGCCTCAGAAATAAGTGCAATAGGCTCATTTGAATCTTTTAAAACAGTTGCAAATGAATGTCTTGCAACATAAGTAGTAATATTAAAATCAATTTTTAATTATTTTTGATGACAGATTTAAAAAATAAATTAGAATAATTTTGGAGTTTACACACTTTTCGGGATAGTGTCTATATAATATAGTCATCATACTACATCGTATAATTTTGTAACGAATTAGTGTCGTTGCGACACTAAGATAGTGTCAACTTCATACTACGATAGTATCATTTTATCACAAAATAGTATCGTCTTAACACTACCATAGTATCAACATTATACTACATCGTATAATTTTTTAACGAAATAGTGTCGTCGCGACACTATGATAGTATCAACATCATACTACCATAGTATGATATTGTAACGAAATTTTATCTTTTATATACTTTGCTTTGTCATCATCATACCTCATAGTATAACAATTATACTTTATAGTATCTTAATCATATTCCACAGTACAATAATTTTACTTTAAAGTAATCGTAAAAGAAAAAATTTAAGTTATTAATAAGAATTTGGTGTGTAGCCAAAAGTTAATATAATATGGCAATAATTATTTATTGATTTTCTTTTGCTTTAATTGGTTTTGAATAATTTTATACGTTTGAATTAAAGCCTGATTATTAGTTTTTTGAGCTGACAATTTAAGATAGCCATAACATTCGTCAGTTTGTTTTAGCATTTCTGAACCAAGTGCTTTATAGGTATTGTCGATGTTTTCGTACAAAGGTATAAGCAACGACCGTATTTCGTTCAAATCCTGAAACAACTTAACGTCTTTAGAATATTCGTCAAGACTGAAACTATTTGGCAAAATTTCGGAATTACTGATAACAGCCTGATGAACATCTTGAACATAGCCAAGACGACCAGGTCCCATTTTACGCAAACGCCGACGTTCTTGAACAGTAAGATTAACCGAAAACGGCATCTTATCTTTAATTGTTTGAATGGCAGATTTGATTTCTGTAATATCTTCTGCCTTTAAAACTGCTGAAATGTTTTTGTAACTCATATCTATTGTTTTTAAAGTTAATTTTACAAATATATAATAAATTTATTTCAAATGCAAATTATTTATTATTAATTATCTTTTATATATAACTAATCATATATTTATTAATATAAATTTAAAGTATTTAAATATTTAGACAAATGGTTATTAACAAAAGGTTTCATTAATCTCATTGTTTTTAATACGTCATAATTAACACAATAATTTTTTTTTAAAAAAAATATTATTGCATAAAAAAAACGCATCAAATATTTGGCTATATGTTGATTTAGGCGGATAAAAGTAAAATAATTATTATAATTCCTCTTGTGAAAATGCTTTAAACACAAAGTTTTTATTAAAATTAATAACACAAAAACCTTTAGGACTTTAATGTCGGTAAAAAAAACACAAGATCAACTTTAAAAGTTCCTTTAAGAACGAAATATAATATTTTCAATTACATATTTTTTAAAATTCAGACCAACTAACCTCTACGTATTTTAATATAATACCAAAATTAGTGGTATCAGGAAAACTTTTTTGCTATAATACAACTAAATGCTGATAATCAATAAAAAATTAAAACATAATTAAAAAATGTAATGATATTTCATAATGCTGATTGTTGATTTATGCAATCCGTCAGGATTACAACGCTTGGTAGAAAAATGCAGGAGAATATAATTTGCATTTCGTAGGGATGCACAGGACTTTGACTGCAATGTGGGTTAAATTCGTAATTTTTTATCGTATATAGTAATAGCACCTAAAAATAATTTTTAACCATAGTTAAAGTTCATTGCATTTTTAGAGA
>CAZDEU010000293.1:0-2104 GCA_964504265.1 uncultured Bacteroidales bacterium | reverse complement strand
TTTAGTAACTAGAAAAATTTTATTTTCTAACTACAAAATTTTTATTTTGTAAGGCGAAAATTTTTAACGAAGTTTTCTATTGATTTAAAATGTGAAGCAGACTATTTTACGCAACAGACATTGTATATATGGCACATATTCCATAACTTGTTTATTTTTAGTTGTTAGTATTAAAAAAGCACCACATCGTACACTACGCCCTACATATATCTTCATTTTCAAGGTTTTATTGTGTTAAAAATAAAATAAGGTATGTTTCCATACCTTATTATTTTTAATTTCTCCTTTATATAAATCCTGATAATAAACACAATATATCTTTCCCTTTCCAAAAAGCACCACATCGTACAGTACCTATATATGGCACATATTCCATAACTTGTTTATTTTTAGTTGTTAGTATTAAAAAAGCACCACATCGTACACTACGCCCTACATATATCTTCATTTTCAAGGTTTTATTGTGTTAAAAATAAAATAAGGTATGTTTCCATACCTTATTATTTTTAATTTCTCCTTTATATAAATCCTGATAATAAACACAATATATCTTTCCCTTTCCAAAAAGCACCACATCGTACAGTACCCATCGTACAGTACCATTAATCACAAGAAAAATCATTAAAGAATCTAACACATTCTTCATCTTTAATACTTACAACATCTTTTACAACAATATGTTTGGTAGAGTTTTTACACATTAATACTGCCCACGATAATTCATTGATTACAAAAATTCTTTCTTCATTTTTATCGGTGCATTCTTCTAAAAGATTTTTTGGTAATTCCTTTTCGGATAAGGTTTTCTCATTATGAAATTTTGATAAAACATATGTGTTCCGTACTTTTGTAATTCTTGTAGGCATTTCTACTACACCCATATTGCTCCAAAAAACAGAATAAACCTCGTTTCCCTTATAATCATATTCTTGTGTAATCCATATTATTATTGGGATTTTACAATTTAATCCTTCATGTTTTTTTATATCATTTTGCTCTGTTTTGATATAATGAGAGGCTATATTTAGCAATAGTGCATATCGTTTCTCACTTAAAGGTTTTTCTGTTTCTGATATGGATAGACATTCTTGTATATAAATAGAATCATTATTTAATAACTCTACTCTTCTTTCTTTTTCTTTAATTAACATAGGCTCTTTTACTTTGTTTATACATCCTAGAAATAAAATACAGAGAACAAATATTGCAATTTTTACATTTTTATATTTCATTTTTATCTATTTTATAAAAGGTGATTTACTTTGTTTTGAATAAAAAGATTCGGGTGCAGGGGCAGCAACACCTATAGGAATCCTTCCAAATTGATTATATCGAACAACACCTTCCTTTTGTGATATGATAAACATATTTGTTTTACCATAATTATCGTTCATGGTAGTCGCAAAACTAAAGTCAGCGTTCGATGGATTACCTTGTCCTGAATATCCTTTTGCTGTAACATGTGTGTGAAAATGAAAATCAACATTATCATAACCGGAAGAAGGATTTTTAGAATTTCCAGCAGTATTTTTGTCCCATGCAAAGACTTGTACAGCATCCTTACCTTTATCATCTTTGTAACCAACACCAGACACTTCTCTTCCAGTATTGAAAGAAATAAACTTTGCCAATTCAATCCCTTCACGTGCTTTACCACCACCTGCGACAAATCCAGTTTTTGAAATATCTTGATTTTTATTAGTTGCATTTAAAATACCTTTCTCTACCGTATGTGATTGACCATTGGCATCTTTTTTAAATCCGGCTCTTCCAATACCAAATGTTCCCGTTTGTACTACATCAAATTTATCTTTTGTCTGTTTTACCAAAGATAGTCTTCCTGTATTCTCATCTAATCCATAAATATCTTTACCCGTCGGATCAACAAATTTCATGGGATTATTAGCACAATAGGTATATGGACTTATGCTTGGATACTTCTCAAATTTAGGGTCTCTACTAATGAAAGTAGGTGGTGCATAGTACCTTGCACTGTAATAATACATGCCGTTTTCTTCATCTAATTCCTTAGCATTGAAGGCATAATTAGGCATGAGAGTATCGTGGAAAGAGGGATTGTAATCACTAATAATTTCTCCGAAAG
>CAZDEU010000292.1:0-2123 GCA_964504265.1 uncultured Bacteroidales bacterium | reverse complement strand
CTCTTTCAACAAAAGACCACATAGTAATAGACCAAATGGTAAGCGGCGGAAGAGTAGAATTGTTTTTAAGAAACACTAGCGGAGGTGCTTTAACAACTGATTATGCAGTGTATTTTACACCAGCTTAAGCAGTATTGGCTGGAATAATTGCCTTAATTAATTAAATTTTTCATAGTCACTGGCGTCTGGCGGACAGAGTAAGCTAGGCGCCGGTCTCAACTTTATATTCACAATGGCTAAGATATATAACTCAGACGTAACCAAAGGACTAGCTAATAACGCGGGAATACAGCAAAGTAGAGAAAAAACACCTGACGAATTAGCAGAAAAGATAGTTCCAGTAATGGAAACAAACCCTAAACTATTAAGAAATGATGTTGTTTGGTCGGGTAGTTCCTCAACGACTGGCGGGGTTACTGCTATCACTGCAGCGGTTAATACAGTTGATAAAAAAACTTTTATAACAGGATTTATAGCGGGTGTTGCTAAAAATGCTGCTTGTGATGTAGCAACTGGAACTCTGACCTTTAGTTTTACACAAAAAGATTTAGGAGCAACAAATATTCACATAATACCAGTAATAACTTTAACAGACCAAAACCAAACAGTAGCTTATAGTTTTAAAAATCCTTTAGAATTGAGACCATCTACAACAGTGACTTTTAATGGAAATTTTGGTGCAGGGGTTATGATTAAAACTTTAGCGGTTTTTGGTTATCAAATAGACAACGCTTATACTTAGGAGCTTAAATGGTAAGCTATAAGGTATATAAACCAGCTACTCAAGCTGACGATGTTATAATTAATGCTCCTAAAGAGATAGATAAGCCCGAATATCCTGACAAAGGGGTTTCTTATGCTGGTTTTTCAAAAACATTATTAAGCGGAAGCAATTATCAATTAAACCCGCAAATTCAAGCCGATATAAATATTGGGTGGAGCTTTGCGGGTGGAGAACTCGCGTTCGATTTAAATCGAGTTAATCAAGAAACAAAAGATTTCTATTGCTCCAAAGTTCATATAACTTATAAAAATAATGGTTCAGCAGTAGCTTTAAATGATACTATAATGTTAAGAGCTGGACAAAGCGGCTATATTTTTCTTGTTATTGCTGAAAATCCAGCCACTTATTGGGAGCTTGATTTAGAATTTACTATCCCAATTTTAATACAAAAAGGAAATGGAATGCGCTTTTCTTTTACAAGAGCAAGAGCAGCAAACGAGTTTTTATCTGCTAATTTTTATGGGTGGGAAGAATAATTTTATTTATTTAACATTATTTACTATCAATATATATATATGTCTTGTTTTTATTTAAAATATAAATAAAAACGATATATATATAAACCCTTTTTTCTTTTTTCTTAAATAAATAAAAGTTAAATTAAATAAGAAAATGGCTCAAAATGTTATTAAAACTATATCTTTGCCGCGTGATTTAGTCGAGTTCGTGGAGAGTCAAGACGATTTGAAATTAAGTAAATATATACAAGAACAATTAAAGAATGAAAGGCGTTTAAGAGAGGGGCGAACATTACAAATTGATAAACTAAAAGCTGAACTTGACGCTACAAAAAAGAAGTTAGCTTTAACAAATAGCTTTATATTTCAAGAGAATATGTGGGGGGCGTTCGATGTGTTTTCTAAAAAAGCGGAAATCTCTTAATAGTGATGAATATATCCAGCTGTTTAAGACATTAAACGAGCTTAAAATTTCTATAGAAACTATTAAATTAGAGTTTGAATTATACAAAAAAAAGGTTAGAATAAAAGCAAATTTAGATGAAAGCGACAAAAGCGACAAAGAGAAAGATATTTATAATAGCGTGATTATACCTGAGTAATGGGTAAATTAATAGAAAAAATAGCAAAGGTTGGTTTAGCTCCATCAGCATTTATAGGAACTCAAATATTAAAAGGCGTTAGTCTAATAACTAAAAAAGATTATGGAACAACAAAAGAAGTATTGGCGTCGGCTGTGGAAACAAAAACAGGTAAAGCTATTGGCGGAGCAACAGCGGCTGTTGCAGCAGCTCTCGTCGGTGTCGCGGCAACTACGACAGCTGCGGGTGTGGCTATCACTAAAGCAGTAGGAACAGCAGCGTCTAAAGTAGGTAAAACAA
>CAZDEU010000291.1:0-2126 GCA_964504265.1 uncultured Bacteroidales bacterium | reverse complement strand
ATTAAAAGAAGTTGAAGTTGAACCTGATGCATAATTCCACGAAGAAGATGTACCGCAATTACCCGAAGTATATGTCACATTCCATAAATAATCAGGTAAAACACATGAAGTACTCGGTATTGATGTATTTGTAGTATTAACGTTTAATGGCTTGCACCCATCATCAGGTGCTAAAGTAAATGAAGGTATGACTGGGGGTTGTACGCAAATGGTTTTTGTTATTATGTCTTTACCACAAATAGTATCATTCCACACCATAAGTGTAATATCGTATTGACCGGGATTAGAAAAAGACACATTTAAAGTATCACTACCCCAAGTATTAGGATTATTGTTTTGAATAGCATCACCCATTGAGCCGTTAAGAAGTAACCAGCCTGTTGATGGATTTATTTTCCAATATTTTCGATATGTAGAATCGCAATTAGAAGAATTATCTATACTAATTCCAGAAGTGGAATTATTTGTTAATGCAACTGTTTCGTTTATACAGACGATTGTATCAGGTGCGATTACGAAATCTGCAATAGGTGGAGTTATTGTTGTAATTGGACCAATATCAACATAAGATGATTTACATCCATTAAATGCCTCAATGTAAACTTTAAAAGTATTTGGTTTTGTAGGATTATTTGCTCCGCAGGAAGTTTTATTAAAAACATGTGTGAAATATGGTGGTGGTGGCTGTGTTAATGTGTCATTCGGGCTGCCATCATTATATGATACAATATAAATTGTACCTGGTGGATTATTATCAGGTGTACTTGGTATTGTCCATGTAAAAGGAATGCATTTATCTGTAGATGCTCCAGGATTTGGGAAAGGCACTTGCGGATTGGAACCATTGTAAACTTTATATATTTTTATGGAATCGCATCCATTATTACCTTGAACAGTTACTGTTATAGTAAAATAACCTTGCGATGTATAAGTATGATTAGCAGTAGAACCCAGTGGCCAATTACTTGAACTAAAAGGTGAAGTAGCATCACCCCAATCAATTGTATAATTACTATTAGATGCTGATGTTGATGAAATATTAGTTACAGTTAAAGCAAAATTGTTGCCATCACAATTTACAAACTGACTATTACTATTATAATCAGCAATTGATGGGTCTGGCAACTGTTTAACAGATATTGTTTTATTAACACTATCTTTACAACCTAACGCATTGGTTACAATTAATTTTACATTATAGTTTGTGTTTCCACTTCCTGTTATAATGGGGTAAATATGTGAAGGGTTTTGCGTTGTTGAGGTTGAACCATCTCCAAAATTCCATAAGTATGAATAACCTCCGGTACTTGAATTTGTAAAATTTATCTGAGTGCCGGCACAAGCATAATTAGGAGAAAAGGCAAATTTTGCAGTTGGTTTATCAAGTACACTAATTTTTATTGATGATATTGCAGTTGTATCAAAATCTGTTACAGTTACTTTATAAGTTGTTGTACTATTTGGCTTAACAGTTATTTGAGCGGTTGTAGAGTTAGAGACATCATTCCATATATATTTGTATGGCTGAATTCCGTTTGATATATTGGCTGTTAATGTAGTTGATTCTCCTTGGCAAAAAGTTGTATCTGATGCAGTAATGCTAACCGAAAGAGTTTGTGCAAAACTCTTCTGCGATATACAAATTAAAATTAATAAAAAATATAAAAAATATTTTTTTTTCATTAAATAAACTCAAATTATTTTGATTAAAACACAACTAAAATAAATTAATATATTTTTAATACAAATCAGAATCAAAAATAAATTTTCAAAAGTGCAGTAACCTTGCAAAAATTTGTAGATGTAAAAAATATATAAGGTGGGTTCTAAAAATTGATTTTTAATAATTTTTTTAGCACAAACTAGAACCCGTTTAAATTTATGCTAAAAAAACTTTACAATATTACAACATTTTTTCAATTTATAGCATAAAATTTCAATTTTTTATCATTTTTTTGCAACTAACTAACTAACTAACTAACAGCGAGTTAAACCTTGCATAAATTTAACCTCTGAACTTGTTCATATCTAAACAAATTGTATGTGAGGTTTATCAAACCAATTATTCCTGTTGCTCTTACTATTCCTACAGATTTAACAACAAGTCCGTTCATGCTCTGTTCCAT
>CAZDEU010000290.1:0-2131 GCA_964504265.1 uncultured Bacteroidales bacterium | reverse complement strand
ATTTTAAATATAAAATACTATGGAAACCGAACAGATAAAATCAAATTTTCACCGGTTAATTGACAAGATTGATAATGAAAGGATTTTAACTAAATTTTACGAATTGATGTTAAAATCAAACCAATCAACAAACGGAAGTTTATGGAATCGTTTAACAGAAGAAGAACAAGAAGAATTATTGCTTTCCGATTTTGAATCGAAAGACGAGGATAATTTAATTCCACATGCCGAAATTCAAAAGAAGCATAAAAAATGGCTTTGAAAATTTATTGGACAAAAAGAGCCTACCACAAATTTGACGACATAATTTTATATTTAACAACGAATTGGGGAGAAAAGACGATTTCAATTTTCGTTAAAAAGGTTTATGATTTCTTTGATATTTTAACTGTATTTCCTGATATTGGCACAATAGAAAATGAAAGCAAAAATATTCGTGGATTTGTTATTGTTAAACAAATAACTCTATTTTATAAAGTATCTGGAAATAAGATTATCATCTTAAACTTTTTTTGATAATAGGCAAAAAAGAAACAAATAAATAAAAATATTAGATTATAACTATCCAATAATAACATAACGAAAGCAAAAATGTGGTAGATAATCAAAACCTACCACATTGAAATTTCATTAAATTATGCAAAAACACAATTCTTTTGTATCTTATATTTCAGCTTATAAGAATTCCGACTGCCTATTTCCTTTTAAAAATTCTAAGACAAAGTACAAAAACAGCTATTATCAATATAGGGTATAAACAAATGGAATCTGCAATCATAATTTTACTCATTGTTAATTTTTCAGCAATAGCGTCTCCATAAACATCAATAAAAGTATGAATAAAATTGCAAAATATTATTGTTAAAAAAATAGGAAAGACTAACTTTTGTATTGAAGTCACGGTTTTTTCTTTATTTTGTATTTTAGATTTGAAGATAAACCAAAAAAATACTCCTAGCAGAATAAACAACAACGGAATTCCATAAATAAAAATAATTGAATACATATTTGTTTTATTAATTTTGAATTTGACTCATACATAATTCATAACTTTCACTTGCGTGATTCATTTGTACAGCATAAGTAGCACTAGCTACAACTAAACATCCCGCAGCAACTATAACTATTGGGGAAAACACTCCACATGCAAAAATTGAAATTCCATACTGAGTACCGGCTGCTTTTTGATCAATAAGTTTTTGATTGCGACAATACGCTGCAGTTATTTTATTATTATCATCTTCAAATTCATACATTGCCATTGCTAAACAAACAGTTATAACATCGGATTGCATTTCTGGACTTAAATTTTGAAATTCAGGATAATCACAATTTATTTGAGAAAAAAAGTTATTGCTAGATGCAGACATATCAGTTAATATCGTATTTGCAAGAGGGTCTTGTATAATTGTTCCCTGAATATAACTTCCATCATATATAGTTAAATATTGATCATAATATGCATATGCTAGTTCATTATCATTATTTGATAAAGCTTCATTCATTAGTGAAATAAGTAAACTTAAACTATCTAATTGCACCCCTGTTAAATCATTCATCCTTGAATTATAATCTGTTAAGACTTGATTATATTCATCAAAATACGTCTCTTCACTCATAGTATAAAGATCAATTCCAACTTGGGCCGAAAGTTGTTGGATATATTCATCACTTAATATATCAACTTCTTTCTGTATAGAATTATCATTAATTATTTTTGTTATTTGATTTTCTTTTACATTTTCTTTTACATTTTCTTTTTTGCATGCAAAAAAAACACTAGCTCCTGTTAATGCTACACATAAGGTTACTATTGTTATTTTAAATATTTTCATATCTGTTATTTTTTTGATTATTTTACAATATTAATATTTGTTTTCATATCTTTTGTTTTTTTGTGAGATTCTGCGTTTTCATTACTCCTTTAGCATCTTTGTATTAATTTAAACTTTGTGCTACCATTTAATGCTCGGATTCACATTTCCTACATTATTTGCTAACTTGTTAACTGGTTACTTTTGTTATATCTTTTTTCTTCGCGGGAATCCCCGCTCAATAAGTGTGATTACTTCCCATACATAAGAAGAGTTTTTAAGATGTATGAGTAAGTGGGGGGGGTGAATATCAATGG
>CAZDEU010000289.1:0-2139 GCA_964504265.1 uncultured Bacteroidales bacterium | reverse complement strand
TGTTAAGAATAGAATATAAAAAATATACTAATTACGAGAGATTTAAAGATTTTCGTCATTCCTATGATGGCCGACAAGCATTAGATGATATTTATACAATCGTCAAAAATGATATATTGAATAGCTTTGAAATTATGGATAAAGCATTTAATAAAGAGGAAATAGAGAATCTCTTAGAAATGGAAGATGCAGATATTAATGACTTAGCCATAGAAAGTATTTGTAAGGAAAATAATATGATATTATTAACAAACGATAGCGATTTTAAATATGCTGATATTGATTTACTAAGCTGTAATAATAAACTTTTCTAAGGATAATGAGAAGAAGTCTTAAGTCGCAGGTCGCAAGTCGGAAGACAACAAGCTGTCAGTTTTCAGTTCTCAGTTTTCAGTTATCAGTTATCAGTTTTCAGTTCTCAGTTTTTTTCGGCACGAAAAACCATTCATAATTCATAATTCATAATTCATAATTCATAATTTGTCTTGCGACTCTTTCTAATAGCTTTTTAAAACTAACACCTAAAAATAATGTCGAATAGCTTAACCCTTATCGAAAATCAACAAACAGAGTTTAAATTATCTTTTCAAGAAAAGGTAATTGAAACGTTAGTTGCTTTTGCCAATACTTCGGGAGGTACTGTTTATATTGGCGTTAGCGATAAAGGCGAGGTGGAGGGTATTGAAATAGGTAAAGAAAGTATTCAAAAATGGTTCAATGAAATTAAATTAAAAACACAACCTTCAATTATACCGACAGTTAAGCAACATACATTGAATAATAAAGATTATATAAGCATCAGTGTGCAGGAGTTCCCTGTTAAACCCTTATCGTTTAAAGGAAGATACTATAAGAGAGTAAACAACTCAAATCATCAGCTTTCCGTATCTGAAATTGCAGATGTTTATATGCAATCCATGCAGTATTCATGGGATTCATATCCTTATCCCAATGCGAGTTTAGACGATATCAACGAAGAAAAAGTAATTGCATTTATTACGAAAGTAAATGTAACGGGTCGTTTTCATTTGCCCACTGTTCCTAAGCAGGCACTGAAGAAGTTAAAGATGTTGCAAAACAATATTCCGACCAATGCTGCCATGATTTTGTTTTCTAAAGAAAACCTACGTTATAATGTACATATTGGTAGATTTAAAACCCCTTCATTGATCATTGCCGATAAAATGATAAATGGAAATTTGTATGATGTAGTAGAAGAATCGATGAATACCATTATCGGACATATAAAATTTGCATTTCAAATTACAGGTAAAACGACGCAACGCATAGAAATTCCCGAATATCCCTTGGATGCATTGCGTGAAATTTTATTAAATACGCTCATCCATCGTGATTATCAAAGTCCGACAGATGTTCAAATTAAAATTTTTGATACTAAAATATCCTTTTTCAATCCCGGTGGTTTATATGGAAATATTACGGAAGAAGAACTCCATACCGATGAATATCGCGCCAGTACCAGAAACAAACAAATTGCTGAAGCTTTTTATCTTACAAACGATATCGAAAAATATGGGAGCGGATTTATTCGTATTCGTCAAGCAATTGCCGAATATCCCGGCATGCAGTTTATGTTTAGAAGTACCCCGCAAGGTTTTTTTTCGGAATTGGAATATAAAGTGCAAAAAATAAGTGTTGAGAATATAACAACTTTTAATGAGGAATTAAATGACGGTGTAAATGACGGTGTAAATGACGGTGTAAATGACGGTGTAAATGACGGTGTAAAGATCATCTATAAATTGATTCAATCTTCACCGGGTATAAATACAACACAAATTTTAAAAGAAATAGAAGTCTCAAAAAGAACGTTAGAGAGATGGATTAGGGAATTGCGAAAAAGAAATATCATAGAATTTAAAGGAGCTCCCAAAACCGGCGGCTATTACATTGTGTCAAAAAATCCAATTAAAAATTAAGAAATAAATGTCTTAAGTCGCAGGTCACAAGTCAGAAGACGGAAGACAGAAGTCGGAAGACAACAAGCTGTCAGTTTTCAGTTCTCAGTTTTCAGTTATTAGTTATCAGTTATCAGTTCTCAGTTTTTTTCGGCACGAAAAAACCAATTCATAATTCATAATTCATAATTCATAATTCATAATTCATAATTCATAATTC
>CAZDEU010000288.1:0-2142 GCA_964504265.1 uncultured Bacteroidales bacterium | reverse complement strand
CTGGGTTCAGAACGTCGCGAGACAGTTCGGTCCCTATCTGTTGTGGGCGTTAGAAGTTTGAGAGGAGCTGACTCTAGTACGAGAGGACCGAGTCGGACAAACCTCTGGTGTACCTGTTGTAGCGCCAGCTGCACTGCAGGGTAGCTACGTTTGGATGAGATAAGTGCTGAAAGCATCTAAGTACGAAACTTACCTCAAGATGAGACTTCTTTTAAGGACCGTTGTAGACTACAACGTTGATAGGCTGCAGGTGTAAAGTCAGTAATGGCAAAGCCGAGCAGTACTAATTGTCCGTAAGCTTTTTGATCAGTTGCTTTGCATATTATTCTGAGTGATGTATTTTCTTTCCCAATGTGTTAATTTAGTTAAGAACTTTATTAAGATTTTGGTGACTATAGCGGTGGTGTCCACCTCTTCCCATTCCGAACAGAGAAGTTAAGCCCACTTGCGCAGATGGTACTGCCTTTACAGGTGGAAGAGTATGTAGTCGCCGCTTTTTTAGCCTCGCACAGCGAGGCTTTTTTTTTTGCCTAAAAATAAATTTGTTATATTAATGTTAATATTTTACAAAAAATTTTAATCGTAATTATAAATTTGTAATTTGTTTTCAGCTAATTAGGAGTAAAATCTTATTAGTTAATAATGTGAATTTACGATTTATTAAAAAAATAATCAATTTTATGTATCTTTGCCTTTCGCAAAAATTAAGATATGTTATTTAGTGAAGTATTAGGACAGGACGAGGTAAAGAAAAAGCTTATAAATGCAGCACGCGACGGTAGGATTAGCCACGCACAGTTATTTTTAGGACCTCCAGGAAGTGGCAAACTGCCCCTTGCATTGGCTTATGCTCAATATATTAATTGTGCTAACCCAAGCGAGACTGACAGTTGCGGGGTTTGTCCTTCATGTGTTAAAATTTCAAAATTAATGCACCCCGACTTACATTTTATTTTTCCTGTTGCACCTGTAAAAAGTAAAGACGACCCGATAAGTAAGGACTTTTTGAAGATATGGCGTGAATTTTTAATTACAAACAAAGGATATGTAGATTTACCTGGATGGTTAGCAGCTATGGGCATAGAAAACAAACAGGCTTTTATTAGAGCCAAAGACTGCGACGAAATAATTAAAACACTTAGCCTCACATCGTATGAATCGGGCTATAAAATTATGATTATTTGGATGGCTGAAAGGTTTTATCACACTGGAGCCCCAAAAATTCTTAAAATATTAGAAGAACCACCAAATAAAACTTTATTTATTCTTATTGCTGAACATCAAGAGGAACTGCTTGCTACTATTAGGTCGCGGACCCAATTAGTGAAAATACTTCGTATTGATGATGACATTATTTTAAATACTTTAACCGAAAAACATAATTGTCCAATAGAAAAGGCAAAACAAATTGTTTTTCTAGCTGATGGTAATTATCGTACCGCAATGGATTTATTAGAAACAGAAGAAGATATGGAAGAACTGTTTTCTGTTTTCAGAGAATGGATGTTGCAGTGCTATTTTAATAATTTTATTAATCTCAATAGTTTTATTACGCAAATAGTTAAATCGGGTAGAGAAAAGCTAATAAACCTACTTGTATTTGGTTTAAAAACTATTAGAGACTGTATGTCGATTCATTATGGCATACATAATCAGGTTAGAGCTGAAGGACAACAATTAGAATCTATTATGAAGCTAAGTAAATTCATTAATCCAAATAATATTATTCAATTTGAAGAAGAACTAAACAAAGCTATTTATCATATAGAAAGAAATGGAAACGCAAAAGCTGTTTTATTAGATCTTTCATTAAACATAACGCAATTGATGAAGAAATAATAAGTTTTTAATTTATATTCATTTATTGTTTTTTAATTGCGATTAATCTATAAATTTTATATTTAAGCAAATAATATGTATAAAACACATAAAACACACATAAAGCCTAACATAAAAATGTTGGATTTAATAAATGAGAATTACTCATTATTGATGCTTTTAGAACATTTAGAGATAGATTTTGCTGTAGGCGACAAAACCGTATCACAATTATGTCAAGAACATAGTATTAATTTACCTGTTTTTTTAATAGTAAGCAATCTTTACAACGGCTTTTATCCTAGTAAAGATGAAATACTTTCA
>CAZDEU010000287.1:0-2153 GCA_964504265.1 uncultured Bacteroidales bacterium | reverse complement strand
ATTTAAAAACATTTAAAGCTCTAAGCCAAGGGAGTGGAAATACTTTTTGAGCTTTAGAAGCTAAAGCTAAAAACATAATAAAATAAGTTAAACAATAAGCGTAAGCAATACCAATATAACCAAATAAATCGACAAACCATATATTTAAGCCTATCATTACAAACATATTAGCAAATGAAACCCAACTAATATATTTTTGTTTTTCAAATTTTATTAAAATTGGCATTAAGAAAGCATATAAACCATAAAAGAAAAAGCCAAACGTAAACCAAGGAATGAACTCTTTAGCGCCAAAATATTCTGGAGTTGCCATAACTCTTAAAATAAATCCAGCAAAAATATTAACAAATAAAACACCAATAAAAACTACTCCAATAAGTAAATAAAACATTCTTGTTAAATACATATAATTTATTTTATTGCGCTTCGCTAGCTGTTCATATAAAAAAGGCGACCACGATAGGCTTAATGTTGTAATAATCAATTGTATAACAACAGCAATTTGGAAGCCAATAGAATATAAACCTAATAATTCTTTTGTAAAATAATATTGAATAAAGAAAATACCAACCTGAGAAATTATAGTAGATTGAAACGAATTGGGAATTAACGGAATAGCAATGTTTAATATTTTTTTAATAAAATTTTTAGAAAAAGCAAAAGAAACATAATTATTTCTCTTTAGATAGATAAACATTATAAAAGCAGATATAAAATAGGAAAAAATCCAGCCTAATATTCTGCCTTGCCAGCCCCATAAAAATACAACAATAAAAAACAAACTCAAAATAGTATTAATGATGGTGTTTCCAACTTGATGTTTTGTAAAAACTAAAACCTTTTTCGAATTGCGCAAAACAACCAAGCCCAAACTTAAAACTATCCAAGCAAAAGATGCTAAAGGTATCATCATCATCCACAATAAGTCTAGTTCTAAATACTTATGTAAAAAAGGGTAACAAGCAATAATAATAACGGATGTAATAAGAGAAAAAACAAAAACAACAGCAATACAGTTTCCAATAAGATTTGCAATAAATGATTTATCTTTGATAAAAAAGTATTTTGATATTACAGACGGTATAGAAACACCTGTTAATGCATTTGAAATAGCAAGATAAAAACTAAATAATGCAATATTTGCATATTCTTTAGGAGCCAAATAACGGGTCAGTATTGGCAATATAAGAAAGGGAATAGCATTATTAATAATAGTAGTAATAAAATAACCACCTGTCATTTTGCCAAAATGCAGAAACCCTCTATAATCTATATTAGTTTTAAACATAATTCGTAATTTTGGCATTAAGCAAGGGATACACACTATGCTTATCGTGATGACGCAGTAAACAACTTACAACCCACATACTCTTCAATCTCATCAATATTCAAAAAATTTTCATCGTGTAAAAGTAATACTTTTTCATCTTTGCTACATAATAAGTCAAAAATGCTTGTATGTGCATCATAAAATTTTGAACCTGTTTTATAGTGCATTAAAAATGCAGGCATTGTAAAATAAACTTTACCTTTGAATAAAGGTTTATCATTTATTAGCTTAAGTCTTTGATATTCAACATGTAAATCGTAGCCATGAACAATTAACCAATCTTTTTCAATATTATTTAGAACTTCTGCTTGTTGAATAATTTGTTTATGATTATCAATTCGTTGAAAAGTTTCAGCAGCATTAAATCCAATTCCTATAAGCATAATTACAACAAGCGGTACATAATAAATAGTTTTATGATTTTTAAATTTTTCAAAATCAAAATGATTTAAAATATGAAATATTAAAAACACAATTGCTACAAAAAATAAAACTATTATTACCCTAGGCTTAAAATCATTGAAAATAATTAAATATGATAAAAAAACTAATATGCTAATTGATTGTAAAGCAGCAAAAATAATATCTTTTCGTTTTATCTTTTTGAGAAGTAAAATACTATAGATTAGCATAATTATAAGAACGTAAAGATGATATTGAGTAAACAATTTTTTAATACTTTTAATAAACCTTGAACCATCAGGTTTTACAATGTGTAAATTCTCATTTATATATTTCAAATTCTCGGGAGTAAATGGTTCGGAAGGCTCCATGTAATAATCAAAAAACATTTTAAAATCCTGTTTTGTCCAGTTTACTTTTT
>CAZDEU010000286.1:0-2164 GCA_964504265.1 uncultured Bacteroidales bacterium | reverse complement strand
GTAATTTACTGGTAATAATAATCACTTTATTATTATTAAAACTGAGTTACTTTAAAATCTAACTCATCCTAATTTACATGATAATATAGTAGAGCATTAAATATTTTATATAAATGCTACTTTTATATCATAAAACCATTAATTTTTTATAATAACAATTATTAGCACTTTTAAATTTTAGTATATATAAGCCTTTTGGTAATATACTTATATTTAAAATCATATTCTTATTTCTATATATTTCTTCATTAAAACTTAAAAATAATCTGCCCGAAATATCATATAATTCTAATTCATCTATACTTTCATTACCTTTATACGAAATTTCAAGGAAATCATCACAAGGATTAGGGAAAATTGTTAAATCATTTTTTATTATATTTTCATTAATACTCAATGTAGGGTCAATAACAACATCTACGCTATCGGTATTTACACAATTATTATTATCAGTTACTGTAACATATAAAGTAGTATCGCTAACAGGATAAATAACAAAAGCCGCAGAAGTATTGCCATTGCTCCATTGGTAATCGAAAAAACCAGGAGCTGCATTTATCAATGACGATGCACCTGGTAATATGACAGATGGGCTTGCGCAAGCTGTTACATTAGGAAGAGGATTAACCTTAACAACCACCTGCTGACTTGCAGTACAGGCATTAGAACCAGTAACATTAACTATGTATGTTGTAGTATTAACAGGACTTACAGTAACAGGATTTAAACCACTTGTTTGCCCCGACCATGAATATAATATGGCATTGTATGCTGATAAAGTAGATGATTGTCCCTCACAAATTGTATCGGGTATTGCTGTGGCTGAAGGATTGGGTGGCGATAAAATATTTATCTGACTTATAGCTGAATCAAGATTATTGCAGGATCCGCCCAAAACATATAATTTTACAGGCCAAGTGCCTGAATTATTATATGTAACAGTAGGATTCAATATATTTGATGAGGCAGGATTGCCACCCTGAAATATCCACTGAACACTATTCTGTACACTAGCTGACGCATCAAAATTTACATTAAAACCAGGACAAGTAGAATTAGTTGATTGCGAAAAACTTGCAACAGCGGGAAAGTCTGTAACTATTGGAAATATTGCAAGACTAATATCTAAGTTAAACGAATATGTTGTCCCGTATTGATACCATAAATTATCTGATTGCTTTTCCCAAACTTGACTTGGAACAGTTTCGCCATCAGTATTACACTGTATGCTTAATGTATCATATACACCTCCCCATGTCAAGTTTGAAAAATCGACACCTGCGAAAAATGCTCCAGAAACTGAAATAGGTGAATCAAACATTACTTTTGTGAAATAATTATTAGTTACATCAGCAATTACATTCTGCATTGTTATTGTTTTTGAAGCTATAATACTTCCTGGACTTCCTCCTGCATTACTGTAGATATTTACAGATATAGTTTTTTGAGGATTTGAACTCCACGCTCTGTTAAAAGCAATATAAACACCCAATATCATAGGGTATCCTCCTGAATTTGAAAAATAATTCGCTTTTGCTTTATCTCCATAAACATTAAGACCGTTTACCCATCCATCAGCACCAAGGGTTGAACCTGAATAATAACTCGTTACTGTCCATAAATTTTCATATTCATACATATTAAATGTATCACATGCATTTTTATTTTTAAAACACTCAAAATCAGCAACATTAAAATAAAATTTATCATAATCTTTAATTTTTATTTCTGTTTTTTTTTCTTCAGCATTTATAACAATTGCTTTTTTAAATTGTTGAGAAAAACTTAAATTGCATAACATCATTACTAATGAAACTGCAATTAATATCCAATTTAACATAATATTTAACATAATTATATAATTTTAATTATTGAAATATTTTCAAATGCTACATTAAGCAGTAAAAATATAACTTATTTTACAATAAATTACAATTCCAAATATACTAAAAATAATTAAAAAAAATTATAAAAATAAATATTTATGTTTAAATATTTATTAAATACTACTTATAATGATGTATTTATGTTAAAATGCATATTAACTCTGTTTCTAACATATTTTTACACCAAAATACTTTTATTTTATTAAAAATTTAAAAAACAATAACCACCAATGACCACCAATAACAAACCAATGACTACCAATAACAAACCAATGACA
>CAZDEU010000285.1:0-2184 GCA_964504265.1 uncultured Bacteroidales bacterium | reverse complement strand
TTACTCAAAAGCTATTGGAATGTCAGTTAGATGTGTGAAAGATTGAAACCCTTTGCGCCTTCGTGTCTTTGCGGTGAAAAAGCTTATCAATGGTTACCAATGCCCGCCAATAAACATAAATCCTCAAAAAAATCCAACTAAAAAATCCAAAAAAAAATATTTTGTAATATTTTTCATATCTTTGCTAAAAGGCTTAATTATTATGTTTAGATATTTAATAGTTATTTTAATAGCAATTTTATCGTCATTATCTTATCCAGACAGTGTATTTTGTAAGGATAATAACGACAGTTTGTTAATTGAATTACAACAAACGAAGAACGATGTTCATAAAGTACAAATTTTGACTAGACTATGCTACTACAACATTGAAAATAATTTAGGTGAAGCTATTAAATTTGGCAAGCAAGGGCTTAAAATTGCTTATAAACTCAAATCTTATAAATATGTAAGTGTTTTGTGTTCATTGCTTGGTGATTGTTATAATAATTTAGGAAATACTAAAAAATCGCTAGAATTTTACAAAACCGCACTTTACATTTATAAGGCAATAGGCGATAAAACTAATTATGCACAAACTTTTAATAACATAGCTGTTTTGTATAGTTCTTCAGGCGATTATGTTAAGGCATTAGAAAATCTTATGAAAGCTCTTTCAATTTATAATGAAACATCTAATAATATTGAAATTGCTGATTGCTATAATAATATGGGCGCTATTTATCAATATCAGAAAAATTTGATGAAAGCCTTAGAGTTTTATAATAAGTCTTTAAATATTTATGAAAGCATTAATGAAAATAATAAAACTGCATTATTAAATAATAATATCGGTATAATTTATTTTGAACTTGGTGAAACTGAAAAAGCTTTTAAACATCTCGAAGTATCTTTAAAAATAAGCGAAGAAAATAATTATAAATTTGGTATAGCGAATGCTTATATGAGTATTGGCGATTTTTATAAAAACGCCAACGAATACGATAATGCTTTAGATTATTTTCAGAAATCCTTAGCTATGTTTAAAGAGATTGATAATAATATTTACCTTTTTTATAATCTTAATTATATTTCAGAAATATATGTTTTGCGTAATGATTATTCTAATGCACTGATATATGGCGAAAAGGCTTATGCTATATTTGAAAAAGTAAAATTTTTGGAACAGCAAAAAGATTTTTACTTTAATATGTCGGCTATTTATGAAGGACTTGGTAATTATGATAAAGCATTAAATTTTCATAAATTATATGCTCAAACAAAAGATTCAATATTAAATAAGGAAAGCCAGAACAAGATTATTGAAATGGAAGCTAAGTACGAGTCTGAGAAAAAAGAAAAGGAGATTATTGATAAAAATGCTAAAATTACTTTATTGGAAAAAAATCAGGTGATTGAGGCATATAAACGCTGGGGGTTAATACTGTTAATAATTGTAAGTTTTGTGTTTGTTTTAGCATTACGCAAAAGAATTATTGCAAATAAACAATTATACGAACAAAAAGTTAAAAATTTTGAAACTCAAAAACTATTGTCCGACGCTGAATTATATAATCAGAAGCTGAAAAGCATGCAACTGCAGCAAGAACTGGAGTTTAAACAAAAAGAACTGAACTACAAAAACAACGAACTTGTAAATTTTGCATTGCATATATCCGAAAAAAATGATTTTCTTAAAAAATTAAAATCTCAGTTATCAAGTCCAAACGAAAATTATGACCCTAAGAAATTAAGTGAGCTTATTAACATTAATCTTAAAAATTTAGAGAGAGACCGACAAGAATTTGATGCTAATGTCGAAAATGTTAGCCATGCCTTTTTTATGAAATTAAGAGAAATAATACCCGATATTACAAAAAACGAAGAAAGACTTTCGGTTCTGCTAAGACTTAACCTCTCTTCAAAAGAAATTGCTGCTATTATGAACATTACCTTAAGAGGTGTTGAAATGGCAAGATTTAGACTACGCAAAAAACTCAATTTAAACACCGAAGCTAATCTCAATGAGTTCTTGAAAGCTTTGTAACAGAAATAATCAGTTGATGTTATTTTGTCTGTTTGGTAAAGATTAAATAATTTCTTATTTGAAATTAATAAATAAAAAATTTGGGCTACTGTTAAATTTTATAAAAGAAAAGACTTTGCAGACAAAGAATTATTTTATTAGAACATCCAAATTACGTC
>CAZDEU010000284.1:0-2186 GCA_964504265.1 uncultured Bacteroidales bacterium | reverse complement strand
ATCAAGACTCTCATTTACAGAACTTTCCACCCTGAAAACTGCAATGTGGGTTAATTCTTAAGTTTGGATATTTTGATTTAGGACTGCATTTTCTGGCCTTTCTTCTCATAAACTATTTTGTTTTTTACAATCAGTTTTATTCAAACGGGGAATAGCTATATTTTGAATAACATTATTAACGACCCGGCTTCACTAGCGTTGCGTTGTAAAAAAAATAAAGTTCTTTGACATCTTGATATTTCTTCATTTCATGAGTTTTTAATCGAGCAACGATTTGAAATTCAATTAAGCTTTTCTTTGATGTAAAAAATATATGAATGAGGGTAAAATGGTTTTTGCACAATTAATGGAATAAAGCAAATAATTTAAATTTAATGCCTTACCTAATTAATTGACAAACTATTTGGGAACGATGCCTGTTAAAATACCAATAACTTTCAAAATATTCCAAAATTGTCAAATTGCCCCGCACTGAGGCTTTAAAGCAGACATGAGTTATGGGCTGGTTGAATTTCTGTCATCTATATTAGTTGTTACTGTATTACAATTTTTTCTATATATTTTTTCTCACCGTCATAAACTTTTACAAAATATAATCCTTTTGGAGAGTCAGAAAGGTTTATTTTATTTGATGTTTGTTGTATGAAATTATCTGATGCAAATATTTTTTCTCCAAGTAAATTGCAAATCTCTATATTGATTTTATTGGTTATTTTATTATTAATTTCAATTTTGAATTTCCCACAGTTTGGATTGGGATAAACTGAAATACCACTTTTATGCAAGTAAGTATCATCTATACCTACATTGCTACAAAGAATATTTAATACACCACCGCTGCCAGTAATGGTAGCAAATATATTTGAAGTGCCACCAGTAGATACCGACAGTGTAAAGTTTATTACTTGTGTTGTAGTTGCTACTGCAATAATATTGTAAATACTTTCATTACAACCACTATTACCGCTTCCATCGGTTTTTATTATATACCCACCTTCAATACCAAAGCTACTGGTTTCGCCAGCAATAATGTAGCCTCCATCATTTGTAAGTTGAACAGAACTAGCATCATTAATTTCATAAGTACCAGTTCCTCCATATTTTTTTGCCCAAGAAACATTCGCGTTGACATCAGTTTTAATTAATACAATTTTTAATGAATTTAAAGGAGACCCTGCAGCAATGATATACCCATTATCACTGGTTTGTTGCACCGAACGAGTCTGTAAATATTCTCCAGTGCCAATAGTTTTAGACCATGTCAGACTACCACTACCGTCTGTTTTTATTAATAATATATCAGAACTGCTGGCAGGCATACCCGTACTGCCGCCAATCAAATAGCCGCCGTCATTGGTTTGAAGTACGGTGCTAGCATTATCATAAATTCCATTAACAAATTGTTTTGACCAAACTACATTACCGCTGGCATCAACTTTAAGTAAATTGATATGGGTGGGCTCCCCAGGATAATTTGAGCCACCAGTAATTATATAACCATTATCTGTAGTTTGTTGAATGGATGAGGCACTTTCGTTACCCGCACTGCCATATGATTTCATCCAAGTTGTATTACCACTTCCATCAGTTTTAATGACAAGTACATCATTAGCACCTGAACCAAAACTATTTGTAACACCAGCAATAATATATCCACCATCATTAGTTTGCCTGACAGCTCCACCATAATCATTACCAGAACCTCCAAAAGTCTTTGACCAAATCGCATTGCCACTGCCATCAGTTTTTATTAGTAAAGCATCATAATTATTCAGATTTGTATAACCAAGAATAATATATCCCCCGTCATTAGTTTGTTGAACACAACCAGCTTTCTCAATATCAGTGCTGCCAAAAGTTTTTGTCCAAAGTATATTGCCTATGTTATTTGTTTTTATTAAATAAACATCAGCACTACCAGCTCCATAACTACTTGTTGTACCTGCCAAAATATATCCTCCGTCACTTGTTTGTTGAACAGAACTAATACCCACATTTTGACCATCTAAATATTTTTGAAAGGTTATTTGTGCATTAACGGTAATGATTAATGCAAATAAAATGGTGATAGATGTAAATATTTTTTTCATTTTAGGTGGTTTTTAAAAATTCATTTTTTAACTTTTTTCAGGCACAAACTAGAACCCGTTTAAATTTATGCTAAAAAAACTTTACAATATTACAAC
>CAZDEU010000283.1:0-2194 GCA_964504265.1 uncultured Bacteroidales bacterium | reverse complement strand
CTGTAACATCTAATCTATGGTACCAAGGCAATCTGCCTTTGTTTAAATCGTCGTATAAAATTCCAAGTTCTTCATTAATAGTGGTATAATCAGTATTAATACCATCCGAGAAATCTAAAAGCCCGTAATAACCCTGAGCTAAAGTAACAGGGAAACCTGATGCTATATTCCATCTTGCACTTAATTCCCAGTTCAGTTCTGAGCCTAATTTATAAGAAGCAACTAAATTGACATTATGTCGGCGATCATAATGAGGTACGTAGCTATTAATTCCATCAAATCTGTTAACATATCCTAAAGAATATACAGCCCATAAATACATTCTTTTAAAATCATATTTAACAGAAACATCAAAGCCTTCGGCATCACCTCTTTCAATAATAAAATCTTTTCTTAAATATTCTGGTTTATCGTCATAATCAGGGGTGTCGTCGTAAATTTTATCCCTGTTTATATTAGTAAGTTGAGTAAACCATTTATAATAAGCTTCAACATTAATTGTAATATTTCTGAAAGGTTCTGTTTCAAAACCGACAATAAGGTGTTTTGCTTTCTGAAGTTTAGTTTTTACGTCTTTACCATCAAAACTTTCGGGTAGGTTATCTGGTCCTGAAATAAAGCCATAAAACAAGTTTACGACATCTCTGTCGGAATTAGCAGCAATAAGATTTTGCGAATAAAAACCACCAGCAGCTTTAATTCTGAATTTTTTTGAGAGATTATATTTTGCAGCAATTCTTGGTTCTGGCGAAACTTCAGCTAAAGATGCGTAATAATGAAGTCTGAAGCTTGGTTCTAATAACAAACGTGTAGTTGCATATTTGTATTTAAAATAAGCAGCAATTTCGGTAGTATTTTCTGTAGCGTCAATCCGCCTATTGGCTGTATTATAAAAATCAAATACAGTGCGGTAACCCAACATTTCAATACCATAACGAGCTTCACGTTTTTTTTGCAAAAAATAAGTAAAATTCATACTCACATTAAAGCCGTTAATTTCGCTACTTCTTGGAGTTTTTTCTTGTTCTGTTAACGATATTTTGTAAGATGAATAAGCAAAATTTCCATCTATCAGCATAGGCGATAAACCTGGAACAGCCAGAAAGTTTAATCCGCCACCGTACGAATTCCATTTAAAATCGGATATTGCATGATAATTAACAGCATCGCCAAAACGAAATCCGAATAAATTGAATTTACTGCCATTGCTTCCTTGAAAAGAAACTTTACTATAAATATCATTATAATTAAATGGTAAACCGGCTGTATCAATATTTTTATAAAATAATTCTGAACTTTCCTTTAAATATGAATTTTTAAAAGACAAAATAAAAGAAGAGAAACCTTCGCCAGGTTTTTTTTGCTTTTGCAAAGGACCTTCAATAAGACATTTAGCACCAAATGTGCTTGCACCAACATTACCCGAAATAGTTTTTTTATTGCCCTCGCGGGTAGTAATGTCCATAACCGACGAAATTCTGCCACCGTATTCCGCTCCAAAACCTCCTGTGTAAACATCGGCACTTCTTAAAATATCGGTATCAAAAACAGAAAATAAACCTATTGAGTGGAAAGCATTATAAACAATCATTCCATCTAATAAAACTTTATTTTGAATTGGTGAACCACCTCTGATGTATAATTGCCCTCCTTGGTCGCCTGTAAATATTACACCCGGTAAAACCTGTAAATACTGTGCTAAATCGGGTTGCCCACCAATTGAAGGAACTGAAGAAATTTGTTTTGGCGTTACTTTGTTAACCGATGTCATTGTTTGGATTAATCTTTCCTGTTTTTCGGCCGATATTTCAACATCGCCTAATAAAACAGTAGAAGTAGTCAAGAAAATTTTTTGATTGATAATTTTCCCTTTTTCAATTTTAACAGGCAATTGAATTGAATCATATCCAATACCTGTTACAGTAAGAATATATTCGCCAACAGGGATATGAGTAATGCTAAAATAACCATTAATGTCGGTTGCAGCACCATAAGACGTACCAATAAGAAACACATTGGTAAACATTACAGGTTCACTTGATTTTTTTTCATAAACAAATCCACGTATAGTGCCGTATTGTTGCCCATTTACAAAGCTGTTTGCAAGGAAAAGTCCGTAACAAAAAAAAATAATTTTTAAAAACTTTAGTAACTTCATTTAATAAGAATATTCAGGCAAAAATAAATATATTAG
>CAZDEU010000282.1:0-2208 GCA_964504265.1 uncultured Bacteroidales bacterium | reverse complement strand
GATCAGGTCTGGAACAAAACCGATCAGGTCTAAAACAAAATGGTGCAAGCCTAAAACAAAATGGTGCAAGTGAATTTCTAAAAGCAAATATCACAAAATAATTTGTCGACTTGGTGAATCTAAAATCTATGTGGCTAATAATAGCACACAGATGACACGGATAAAACGGATTATCACAGATTTTAAAACCGCGAATATCAGTCGCATCTGCGTTATCAGTGTGCTATTAACCAAATGCTTTAAACAAAAAAAGCGACAGTCTTTAGCTGGCTGTCGCTTACCTATCACAAAACGGAAAAAACAACAATTAATCTAAAGTACTAACATCATCAGCAATGTTATTTGCATCTTCAATAATGTTATCGACTTCGGCGGCAATATTATTTTCAATTTGTTTTATTGATTAGAAAAAAGTAAAATTATTTAGTTAGAACCATACCTTAAAAAATAATACGACTATGGTGTAT
This sequence comes from uncultured Bacteroidales bacterium, assembly GCA_964504265.1. GTDB lineage: Bacteria > Bacteroidota > Bacteroidia > Bacteroidales > JAKIYJ01 > JAKIYJ01. The sequence continues at coordinate 1,741 of CAZDEU010000282.1, read as the reverse complement.
ATTTACTAATATTTACGATTTGAAGTGATTTTTTAAATGATGACATTCAATGATTTATTTTTGCCCTTTGCCTACAATTTCATTATCTGAACATAATTTTAGCTAACTGATAAAAATATTTTTTATAGCATATATTGAAAAAAAGTTGTAATATTGTAATATATTTTTAGCATAAATTGAAAAACGGGTTCTAATTTGTGCTAAAAAATTATTAAAAATCAATTTTTAGAGCCCATCTAAAATATCTATAAAATGGACACTGCAAGTATCATTTTTCTAATAATTGTGGTATTAATCATTTTCCTTTTACTAAGAGAAGTTAACTGTTGGTATTGGAAAATTAATAAACGGATATCTTTGTTAGAAGAACAAAATCAATTATTGAAAATGTTTATTTCTCCTGATATTGCTATAAACACAGATAATATGAAAAAACAAACATCAAAAAATGATATTGACATTGAAGGATTTGAAAAATATGAAACAAATGAAGGTATAATATTTATCAAACATAATAAAGATTTCATTGAAGTGGGAGATTTGGTTTTAAATTGTTTTAAGCAACCATATAAACACGCAAAATTGAAATTTAAATACGGTAGTATTAAAATAACAGTAGATGACGGGCGAATCGTAGAAATAATGTAAGATCCCTGCTAACTACATTTGTTAAATTTGTATTATTTTCTATAACCATCAGCTATTAGTCCATAATCTTTTTTGCCCGCAAATTGCGAAAAACTGCACAAAATATGTAGTGGGGCGGAGGCTTACGGGTTTATTAAAAGAAATGATTTGTTTTTGAAGAAAAATGCTGCAATATGGTTTAAATATGAAAATTTTAAATTGAGTGTCTTATTGCGCAAAATATGACAACGGTTCAGTAATTTTTTTTTAACATTTTAAATTTTTGTATTAACTTTAATGACTGTTTATAGAAAAAATGCAGGAATGTAAAGCCTTGAGTACGTTGACAACAATAATGTTTGTAGTTTAGTGTATTGGCAGCTTATTTATCTATTCTGCATTGTGTTATTGATATTACAATCAAAAAATATCAAAAGGTTTTGGCGACATTAAATTTATTGCATAATTTAGCTGCTTAGTAATTGCAAAAATAATTTATTGTTTTCATATAATATGCAAGAAAATAATTCTCAAATCATCATATATCAAACCGAGAACGGAGAAACAAAATTAGATGTTCGTTTTGAAGAAGAAACGGTTTGGCTTTCCCAAGAACAAATGTCTGTTTTGTTTGAAAAAGCAAAATCAACTATTAGCGAGCATATAAAGCATATTTTTGAAGATGGTGAATTATATGATAAAGTGGTTGTTCGGAATTTCCGAATTACCACTCAGCATGGTGCTATAGAAGGGAAAACGCAAACAAATACTATAAAACTATACAATTTAGATGTAATTATTTCTGTCGGGTATCGAGTAAAATCTATAAGGGGTACACAGTTTCGTCAATGGGCAACCAAGCGTTTGAATGAGTATATTCGCAAAGGTTATACAATGGATGATGAACGACTGAAAAATTTGGGTAGTGGTGGTTATTGGAAAGAGTTGTTGCAACGCATACGCGATATTCGTGCATCCGAATGTTTATTTCAACCTAAAAGAATACAGGTATTTCAATTCAAAAGTGTACAACCAACCATATAAGATATCAGGGCTTCGTCCCTCAATAAAATGCAAATGCAACATTTACTAAGAAGATTTTAGGGCTAACGCC
>CAZDEU010000281.1:0-2242 GCA_964504265.1 uncultured Bacteroidales bacterium | reverse complement strand
AATTAAATCCCCGTTGGCCTGTTCACAACGTGTCTTAAAAACGGGGTACACCCCAATTTTTCTTTTTTTGTCTAGCGAAGATGCAGAATTTATTACCGGAACGTGTATGATAGTAGATGGCGGACAATTAGCCGGTTGAATTAATATTTTATGATTGAGAGTATAATAAAAAACTTGCCCGTTGAGGTTGACTCCTTTGAAAAGCTAAATTTTGTTGGTGATAGTGGCGTCGGTTACTATAAAATTTTAACTAAGGGGAAATCCCTATTTTTAAAAATTTATAATAAGTCGAGAAAAAATGATTATCTGCTTGAATTGTCTAATTACAACATTATTAATAATAATTTACATAATTTACCTAAAAAACATTTATTTAATGAAACAGATATATACTGTTATATACTTTATGATTTTATTGACGGAGGATCGCTTTATTATAAAAATAATAAAGGCATAAAAGACAAGAATTTTTATCTTAAAATTATTAAAGATATAGCTAATTTACAAGGAATTGTAACATGTGACATCAAATCAATAAATACAGTGGATTGGTTTAGAAAAGAATTTATAAATAATATCCAAGCTGGAACTAAATTGAAAAAAGAAATAATGGACTTGTATGAATCCATCGATCCGTCTATTCAATCAGTAGTTAATGAATTTAACGGTATTTATTTTGATCGCAACCCTAGAAATATATTATTTAATGATAATGATAAAATATATCATATTGATTTCGAGGTTTTATGGTTTGTTTCTCCTATATTCGATTTAGTGAAATTATTAAGAAATGGTATTGATTATCGTGAATTTAGCACAAAAAATATATCTTCGTATAATTTATTCGATGAGGTCGAGGAGGCAGAGTTTTTTAATTTTTTTATAAAGAAGCTATCAAAGAAAAATCCAAACCTTTTAAATAGTTTAAAAACCGATCCTAAGGCGTTGGCAGTGAAATACAACTTAATTTGCCTGTTCGTCCATTTGTTGTATGTAGCATACTGTTCTGCGGAGTTAAAAAAAGAAGAGTCGATTGTGAAGCGTAATAGGCAAAAATATCACATGAGTAGCTCTGTAGATGTTTTGAAAAAAATAATCCTAGAAAAAGAATCTTTAAGTTATTTAAATATAGATTTTGATAGAATTAATAACTTTTTAAATTTTTTGCTTAAAGTAAAAATACAAAAAAACGGTTCGCTTATTAAGATTGACTAATAAAAAATGAATTCAAATAATAAACAATTAACAGTTGAGCAGCTCGAAGATTGTATAAGGCAATCAAGGCAAAAGTGTAATCAAATGTATGTTGAATTGGCAAATATACTTATTAAATATTGTAATGGTAAAGACGCTGAGGAAATTGAGAAAATATTTAATAATACACAGAAGGATTCCTGTTTTATAACGAGTTTAACCATATTAAAATTTGGTATAATATTGAGCAATCATGTTGTTAAGGAGCTAGGTGAAAATATTAATGCTATATATGCAGTAGGATCAGTTTCCGGGGGTTATTGCCACAATGGAAAACAAAAAAGAATTCTTTTTAGCTATTTGCCAAACAATGATGGCTCTCTATATGGCCTTAAAATAACTCCCACGGGGCTAGTAATGCCCGATCTAGATCTAGAAATCCTATGTAATACGGATCCAGAAAAAGTAAAGAAGGTGATATCGAGCTTTTTAGAAAGAGACAATATTAAAGATAATTTTTCTGAAATTCCAATAGATATTAGGATTATACCCGAAGAAGATGTGAACTTTTATTTAGATCTTTCCAAGCAGCCAAGTTATTTAATGTTTAGATTGCTATTCGGCCCGCCCCTATGCCTATATGGCGTAGATAAATTTAATGTATTGTTGGGAAAGGTGAAAAATATTTCCTTAGGTAGAGCCGGTTTAAAAGATTTTCCGGAATGGCGTATGTGGTCAGCATATATGGATGAGGTAAAAATAATAAAGGGAGGGAGACACGATAAAGAAATTTTGTTCTCTGCTAATGATTTAAAAAAAATGGGCGATTTGTATTGGTTTTATTCTTTAAGGATAAACAAGAGAAACGTCAAAAATCCTTCAAATTTTCCGCCATCTAGTAAAAGTCGTTCAATAAAATTTAAAATTGGTTATAAATAATTTAGTAATTATTATCATTACTTTATAAGTATTATATTAAATAAAGTGTTTTGAGTGGCGCGCCAATGAAATTGGCACAGCCTCAAATTCCGCCGAAAAAAAGAATCGT
>CAZDEU010000280.1:0-2244 GCA_964504265.1 uncultured Bacteroidales bacterium | reverse complement strand
TTCAAAATGAATGTTTTGAACCTTTTTTCTTTTCAGAAAATTTCATATTTTTTCATATATTTTCACTATGGTCAGACCAACTGACCTCTACGAAATTTTATATGATACCAAAATTCAGAACAACTGAGGTCAGTTGTTCTGAATTTTATTTAGGATAATGATTGTTTTTTGGTTGTTAATTGGTTTTGTGCTTAAAAATGTTTAACAATATTTCTTACTTCATACAAATAACCGCCACCAAACAAATTTACATGAACTAATAAAGGATACAGATTGCAGATGTCGATTCTTTTTTCCCATCCTTTTTCTAAAGCAAAATAATTATTGTAAGATAAATAAAACTCTTGATTAAAACCTCCAAATAATTTTGTCATTGCAATATCCATTTCTCTGTTTCCGTAATATACTGCAGGGTCAATAATACAAGGTATGTTTCCTTCGGCAATAAGATAATTGCCACTCCATAAATCGCCGTGAATAAGACATGCCTGCTCTATAGGGAATATTTCAGGCAATCTATTAAACAATCTTTCAAATGATTTAATATCGTTACCAGTTATCTTTTTATTATCTCGTGCAAGTTTTAACTGTACGTCAAGACGCTGTTCAACAAAAAATGAAATCCAGTTGTAATGTTTTTTGTTAAATTGTTTCAAAGAACCAATATAATTATCATAATCAAGTCCAAAATAATCGCTTTTAACTGAATGGATGGCAGCCATATTTTTCCCAAAAACATTCCAGAAGTCATTATTAACAGAACCTTTATTAATATATTCTAAAACAAGATAATTATAGTTTCCGCAGTTTTGCTGCAGGATAACAGCAGGAATTAAAATTGTGTTAGTTTCTGATAAAAGAGAAAGTCCTTTAGTTTCGGTCTCAAACATACCCGGAAATAAATCTGCATTATTCCATTTTATAAAAAAATCACCTTTATCAGTAATAATTTTACAAGCGTCATTTATTGAACCGCCCGATAATGGCGAAGTCTCTTTAATTTTCAAAACATCACCCGTTTTTTCCGAATATTGTTCAATAAAATGATTTCTAATATTTTGAGGTAGCATAATTCTATTTTATTAACTGATTTATTTTATGGAAAAAGTTTTCAAAATATTATGAACAGCACCTTTTGTCGTTAAAATACTTTCAAAAAGATAAAATTCTTCAACCACCTGAGTAAATTTATCAAAATTTTTGAATTTATCGAGCAACTGATTAAAATACTTTGAATCTTCAATCTTTTTAATTCTTGCTAAGCTTATATGAGGAATAAATTTTAATGGCTCAGTTTTGAAATTATTATCTTCAAGTTTATTATTTATTTTTGTTTTCAAATCAATTAATTCCGCGTTTTTTTCAATAGCAAGCCATAAAACTTTAGGAGAATGTTTGCTGCCGAAAATTCCTGTATTATTGCAAACAATACTAAAATTCCTTGTTTGACAAGCGATATCAGCAAAACAATTTTCAATTTCGGGTATTAATTCTTCGTTAGTTTCGCCAAAAAAATGTAAAGTAAGATGAAGCTGATTAAAATTAGCCCATGATATTTTATCATGATTTAAAACAATTTTAAAATTGTTTAATCTATCAATAAACTCAATGGGTGGCATTATTTTAATTGCTGCAAAAAGTCTTTTATAAGGCATTTGATGATGATTTATTAATTATAAACACACTTATTACACTTAAAAATTTTATCTTTTGTTTTTAAAAAAATTCTTAAGCAAATCTGAACATTCTCTTTCTAAAACTCCTTTTTCAATAATAGTTGACGAATGTAATATTGATTCATTAATTGTTGAGAACCCTCTTTTAGGGTCGGAGGCAGCATAAACAAGTTTTCCTAACTGAGCCCAAAACATTGCTCCTGCACACATAACACATGGTTCTAATGTTACATATAAAGTACACTGATCTAAATATTTACCTCCAATATTATTAGCAGCAGCAGTAATAGCAAGCATTTCGGCATGAGCAGTAACATCATTAAGCGTTTGAGTTAAATTATGCCCTCTCCCTATTATTTGGTTTTTGCAAACTACAACAGCACCAATAGGAACTTCATCTTTTTCAAAAGCAAGTAAAGCTTCGTTTAATGCTATTTGCATAAAATGCTTGTCAGGATTTATTTTCATATTTTTAAAATATTTATTCTCAAAGGTATAAATTTTACAATTGTCTGTTTTAAAACTTCAGACCAACTGACCTTATTTTTGCATTGAAATAAACAAAAGT
>CAZDEU010000279.1:0-2250 GCA_964504265.1 uncultured Bacteroidales bacterium | reverse complement strand
ACCAGGTGTAGTAGGAAAATTTTTTGAAGAAGTACCACCTGCAACAAAAAGATTATCATTTTTATCTAAAACAACACTATATATAGCTTCATTATTATTGCCACCTAAATATGACGACCACATCATATTTGAAAGATTATAATCCATTTTGAAAATACAGCCATCCTGTAAACCTCCTCCGAAAGTGGTTTGAAAAGCTCCTGAAGTAACAGGAAAATCGCTTGATTGAGTACTGCTAACTATGTAAATATTATCATTTTTGTCAATCATTATTTCGCCTCTCACCTCGTCAGCGTAATTGTGTTTTAAAGGCCAGGGAGTATTAAGTCCATCATTACCACTGCCTCCAACAAAAGTTGAAGATAATAAACTTGTTCCATCAATGCTTAATCTTGATATTACTACATCGCTACCTTGCGGATATTGTAAAACATAAGTAAGAGTAAAATTAGTACCTCCGTTAAATGTTTGGTCGTAAGCTCCTGTAGTTGTTGGATAGTTTGATGAGCCTGTTGTTCCCAATATAAATAATTCATTTGTACTGCTAACTATAATACTGTTAGGAACTTCGGTTCCACTACCACCAAGATAAGTTGAATAAATTAAGAAACTGCCTGAAGTATCATATTTTGAAATAGCAATATCGCAACTTCCACCAGCGTAATTTGTTTGATAAGCTCCAGTAGTTAAAGGATAGCCAACCGCAAAAACATTACCTCCTGCATATAAAAAACCCTGATTGTCGTAAGTTGCAGTATAGCCCCAGTTATCGGCAGTTGAGCCCGAATACGAAGCAAAAATTAAGACAGGGTCAATTATGAGAGTATGTTTTTTGTCGTAACCATTTGGAAATGAAAAAGATAATTTATTTTTTCTTAATTTAAAATTACATTCAATTTCCTTTTTACCTTCGGGTGTGTTTTGCCATGCCTGAGGTTTTACTTCAATTATTCTATTAACAGATGTAATAATTATAAGATTTTCATTTTCGAGTTTTAATTTTTCTATACCTTCGTATTCAATAATTATGTCGTTAGGATTAGCACCTGGTGAAACTATAAAATCGTATTTTAGTAAAAAATTTTTTTCATAAACATCAATATCAATGCCGTTGTAAATATTTTCATATTTAATATTTTTATATTTATTAACGTTTGAAGCCCATTTTGAAGGGGCGTTCCCAATAAAATAATTATTGTATTCAGGTTTTGGATTAGTAGATGAAATTTTAGGATTAGAGTTACATCCTTTAAAATTCATACGATAGGCATGAAATGTAACATTTTTATCAGGTAATCCTTTTTGTTTTTTTTCTTCCTCGGTTTTATATTTAAAAGAATTTAGTTTTCTTATTGCTTCCGAATCTCCAAAAGTTAAAGTAAATCGGTTTTTTTCAAGAAAAATTGCTCCGCCTTCAAGTTCGGCTTTAAATAAAACCGCTTGATTCCATTGCCCTTTATTTTCAATAAAACTAAAATTCCCTGAACGTAAACTGTCTTTTTTATGTGCAAAAACGTTGTTTGATAATATTACATTTAGTAAAATTATGATTATTAATGATATATTTTTTAATTTTTTTTTAAAAAACAAAAAAGGTAAAATTGTATTATCTAATGCATACATTATTAATTTAGTTTAAACATACAAATTTAAATATTTTTTTGAAATTAGTAATAAATAAAATTAGACGTATTTATAACTTATTAGGTTGCTTTAATGTTTAAATAATTTTTTTAAAATAAGCATATTAAAATTGGCTTTATTAGAATGATTTAAATTTTGAAAAATATTAAATGATATTTATTTGCATTTAAAGTGTAAAATATTTGCATTATTATTTTTTTCTATTTATATTTGTCGCAAAAATTAAATAATTAAAATTTTATTAATTTGATTTTATTCTGTATTATTTGTTTAACACTATATGTAAAAATATTACATTTTGATAAATAAATACTGTAATTAAAATCTTAAATCAATTCAATGTTTAATCAAAAAATCAAAACAAATGAAAACACAAGTTACAAGTAAAAAAATCATTAACACAATTTTAACAGTAATAATTACTGCTAGTTTTATGATGCTCAGCAAAAACATTATTGCTCAGGGAGCAGCAATTAATAACACTGGCTCTTCTGCCGACCCATCTGCAATTTTAGACGTTTCGTCTACTAATGCTGGTATGCTAATACCCCGAATGACTTCATCTGAACGTAATTCAATTGTCAACCCGGCTAAAGGTTTAATTAT
>CAZDEU010000278.1:0-2257 GCA_964504265.1 uncultured Bacteroidales bacterium | reverse complement strand
GCTGGCGAGGAGCTTTTTGTTTTTTAAAACAATGAATATAATAATTAAAAAAATAAATATGAATATGAAAAAAATATTTATTACTCTTATTGCCTTTGCTACTCTTGTACCATCATCATTATTAAGTAATGATGCATTGGCTGTAACTCAAAACCAGCTTAACTCAACGGTGCAAATATTGTGCCCAGATAGTTATGGAAATTGGTACAGCGGTTCTGGTACGATAATTGACCCCAAGGGGATTATATTGACAAATAAGCACGTCGTAACCGATGAATATGGTGAAATAATAAAAGCATGCGCAATTGGCTTTATTCAGTCAATAAACCAGGAACCAATTTTTAAAACGGATAGGGAGGTCAATGCGGCCGAGGTTAAATATTATACAACATCCGAGGACATGGATGCGGCTATTTTATATATAAGTAACAAACAAAAAAAGGTCTACCCATATGTAAACATTTGGAGTTCAAGTGCCAATGCCTTAAAGTTTGGAGACAAAATCGAAGCCATAGGATTTCCAAGTATAGGTGGTGCTACTATAACTTACACCTCGGGAGATTTTAGCGGCTTTGGCAGCAAAATTAATGGAACTCAAAACTATATAAAAACAACAGTACCACTAGAGCATGGAAACTCTGGGGGCTCATCATACAGCCCAAATGGGCAATTTTTGGGCATACCAACAATGGTTGTGGTTGGCTCTTTAAGCTCTATGAGTTATATTCTTTCTATTGACAGTATAAAAAACTGGCTATCTGGGATTATGGGGCAATATTATAACAATGAGTTGCCCAAGCAAGAGCCGAAGATAGAAAAACAAATTTCTAATATCCAAAATGATGTCACTCCACCGTTTCTAGGGGAATTCGGTTTGGGATATTATGGTTATCAAGAAAACCAAGAAAAGGAAGTGGCTTGGAGATATTGGGATGTCAATAGTAAAACATCACAAATTGAACCGTGGGGTCGAGTAAAATTTTTTTGGTACGAGGGTTGTAATTTTAAAGAATGTATAAATGACAATAGCGGCGTAATAAAGGGATATTATTATTATTTTGGCCAAAATCCCAATGCAGACCCAAAGATATACGGTAAATTTATATCAAGTAATGAATTAGTAAAAAAGCCAGAAGATGCTTCTTATTATAGCTACTTAAATGGCTCAACAAAGGTAGTATTGCCAGAAATAATCCAAATTAAAAATGAGGGTAGATATTACTTCATATTACAAGCGGTAGATATAAACAACAATGTATCAAATCAGCTAATTAATTTCGAATATGTTTACGAGAAAGAAGATTTTAAGGATATAAAAGGATTAGAAATTTTTGACATAAATAAGAAAAAAATAGCTGATATTAGCTATAATAACTTTGATTTTTGGAATAAATTTTATAGTAAATATGAAATATATACGAACCAAAAGGTATTATATATAAAACCAGATTATGGCTATTCTACTAATGGGGTTTATTACCTCGTAAAAAAATGGGATGAGGCGTGTGGGTTGAATAGATGTAGCGGGGCAATTTATGGTAAGGACGGGTTAGCAAAATGGAGTTATGGCGATGGAGATATGTTTTATTTAAAACCATTTAGTCAAAACAAAACGGACTATTTTTCGAATAACCACCAACTATTAAAAATTAAATTTGTAAGTAGCCTTACCCAAAAAATTACATCTGGTGACAATTCTGAACTAAAAATTAACTATAATAATATTCCTAATGGTAGTTATAATGATGTCGCTAACCGCCTAAAGGGCAGACTACTTCTTCAGGTAGAGGACAAGGGGCGTATTTGGTATGTAGATTTTGAAGGTAAAAGGTATGAAATAACATTTGCCAACGCTATGCCATTATTTCAAAAATTATCACTTGGTATTTCCAACTCTGATTTGGGTAAAATTCCAACCAACGCTGATAATTGGCATTCAACAATCGGGGATAGACTTAAAGGCAGGTTGCTTCTTCAAGTAGAGGACAAGGGACGTATTTGGTATGTAGATTTTGAAGGTAAGCGCTGGGAGGCCACATGGAGTAATCTCATGGATTTATTTGAGAGCCTTTCTCTTGGTATAACTAATAATGATTTAAATAAAATAGTGGGCGGTAGCCTTTAATTAGTTATTAAAACATTTTTTGTATTTGGTATATAAAAGTCTTCTTTTATTGCAGTTCTGACATCATCCACTATACTCAACCAAAAACCACTCAATTAATCTTGGGTGGTTTTTAGTTGGTGGGTTTATATT
>CAZDEU010000277.1:0-2293 GCA_964504265.1 uncultured Bacteroidales bacterium | reverse complement strand
GCATCTTTGTCTAATAATAAATCGTCGCGGCGTGTACTTGAAGCAACTATGTCGATAGCAGGGAATATACGTTTGTTCGATAGTTTTCTATCTAATTGAAGTTCCATATTACCAGTACCTTTAAATTCTTCAAAAATAACTTCGTCCATTTTGGAGCCGGTATCGGTAAGAGCGGTAGCAATTATTGTAAGAGAACCACCATTTTCGATTTGCCGTGCAGCACCAAAAAAGCGTTTAGGTTTTTGCAGTGCATTAGCTTCAACACCACCTGATAATACTTTACCCGAAGCAGGAGCAATAGTGTTATAAGCTCTAGCAAGTCGTGTAATAGAATCTAAAAGTATAACAACATCGTGTCCACATTCTACAAGACGTTTAGCTTTTTCGAGAACAATATTTGCTATGCGAACATGTTTTTCGGCTGGTTCATCAAAAGTAGAAGAAATAACTTCAGCTTTAACACTGCGAGCCATGTCGGTAACTTCTTCGGGGCGTTCATCAATAAGAAGTATAATAAGGTGAGCTTCAGGATGATTACTTGCAATGGCATTTGCAATTTCTTTCAGTAAAACGGTTTTACCTGTTTTTGGTTGAGCAACAATTAAACCTCTTTGTCCTTTGCCAATTGGAGTGAACATATCAATAACTCTGGTAGATATAGTACATTCTTTATGTCCGGTAAGGCTAAACTTTTTTTCGGGAAACAGTGGAGTAAGAAAATCGAAAGGTACTCTGTCTCTAACATTTTCAGGTAATTGTCCGTTTATAAGTTCTAATTTTATTAAAGGAAAATACTTCTCACCATCTTTAGGTGGTCTTATTGTACCTTTTACAGTATCACCTGTTTTTAGTCCGAAAAGTTTAATTTGTGATTGTGAAATATAAATATCATCGGGTGAGTTAAGATAGTTATAGTCTGAAGACCTTAAAAATCCATACCCGTCTGGCATAATTTCTAAAACACCTTCGCAAGATACTATTCCGTCGAGTTCAAAACTATACTCTGACATTTTCTTTTCGGGATATCGCTGTCGAAAATTTTTATCTCTGTAATGCTTATCGTCAGTATAAGACTTGGAGTCGTTGTTGGTTGCCTGAGTATCGTTTACAATTCCTTTGCCGTTGTTATCATTAGAAATATTACCACTAACATTGTCATTGTCATTATTAGTATCAGTAATTTCAATATTAAGTGTAGGTTCAGAAGGTTTTAAAGTTTCGTTAACTGCATCGTCAACACTAACAGAAATTTCATCAGAGAAAATCAATACAGGGCTTTCGTCTGTTTCTTTTATTATATTATCAGTATTTTTTGATTTGTTATCAGTAATATTTGATTTGTTATCTGAATTTTTTGAAATGTCATCAGCTTTTTTTAGAATACTTTTAGCAGAGTTTTTTGATTCAGAAGTATTTTCTTTTTCAATGTTAGCTGCAGGTTCTTTTCCTTTTTCGGGAGATTTTCTTGGGCGTTTTTTCTTAAGTTGTGTTGAGTTACGAGTTTTTTCTTTATTATCAGAAGAGTTATTATTAGTAGGAGGTAAAAGAGCCTGAGCATCCAAAATTTTATAAATAAGATCTTGTTTTTTAAGGCTATCAATTTTAGTAATTTTAAGTTGCTGAGCAATCTCCTTTAACTCAGGTAGTGTCTTGGTATTTAATGCAATAATATCGTACATGAAATTTTTATTAAATTTTTAAAAAGTGAGCATAATTAAAACATATTTTTATCTTCAGAATATCCGAAGTTCAATAATAATTTTATTGTTTTTTGAGAAAAATAAATAACTGAGATAGAATAATTATATTTCCGATAGGAATTTGATGCAAAATTAATAAAAAAAATGAAAAAACAAATTTTTTTTAAGGTTTTTATTTAACAGTATTTTAGAAATAGATTCATAAAACAAGATGCAAGCAATATAAATCTTTGCAGACTGTTTTTTGTCGGAAAGACATTAAGGAACAAAGTTGCACAAAGATATGCAATGTCATATATTAGTTAAACAAAAATACAAAATTATTGTAAGTACGCCCTCTGCCAACAAAATTTTACATTAATCATTATTTATTATTGTTCTACCTGTCCATAATACTATTTGAAAATTATTTTAATTAAATGATAAAAATTATTTTGTATATTATAAATTGAAAAAGAAAGCCTTAAACAAAAAGATGCAAGCCTTAAACAGAACCGTTTAAGCCCGAAACAAAATGGTGCAAGGCTAAACCAAAACCGTTCAGGTCTGGAACAAAACCGTTCAGGTCTGGAACAAAACCGTTCAGGTCTGGA
>CAZDEU010000276.1:0-2316 GCA_964504265.1 uncultured Bacteroidales bacterium | reverse complement strand
ATTATATCAAATTATCCTCAAAAATTTTTAGGGTGTTGCAATGCGGAAAACAGGAAATGAGCTAAAAATCTTTCTATTGTTTTACAATACGCTAAATCGTTTTTAGTGTTTTGCACGATTGGTATATACGCTTGATATAAACTATCCAAATTCACATTCGGACAATTATCCATATTATCAAAATTATAAGAAAGCTCTTTCCATACATATGAAAGTTCATAGACTTTCTGTTCTTTACTGATGCGGTTGATGTCTTTTTTTTGAGCAAAATTCGACAAACATAAAAGAACCAAATAAACACTTATGATACTTTTCTTTATCATCATGATTGTTAGTTTTATATTTATTTAATTATAATAAAAGTAATAAATGTGCTTTTAAAAAACTCAAATCTAAAACCATATAAATTTGATATTTTCTTTTTAAAAATAGCGTAATAAAATTTTAATCTTTTTTACAATTTTCTTGTTAAAATAATATCCTTGATTTGTAACTATCATTTTGTATTCTATTTATTTTCGGAACAAAAATACACAAAAAAACATATTAACAAGAAAAAAATCATTTTTTTTATTTAACGCTCTAATCACTTTCCTTACTTCGACAATACGACAACCGAACAAAAGAGTGAAAAGTGAAGAGTAGTTATCAGTTTTCAGTTGTCAGTTTTCAGTTTTTCAATGCGTTGACTCACTTTTACCTTTTACCTTTTACCTTTTTTTTTAACCGCAGAGAACGCAAAGATATTACGCAAAGAACGCAGAGAGATAAAACAATTAAAATGGCACGCAGATGACGCAGATGCAAGTGATTTTCACGGATTATTATTTAGTTTTCAGTTTTTCAATGCGTTGACTCACTTTTACCTTTTACCTTTTCCCTTTTTTTTTAACCGCGAAGAACGCAGAGGTTTTACGCGGAGAAGGGTCGCAGGTCGGAGGTCGGTTTTTTCGTGCCGAAAAAATTAGGTTTCGAAACATATTAGCACCATAATCAACTTGAAACTTTTTTAATTCTTAATTTTTAATTTAAAATTGTCTCGCCCCTTGATTAAATACTTTCATACAGATTCTTCATTTTTTGCTTTATTCGTTGTATACGAGTCCCTACGTTGGTAGTACTAATACCAATAATTCCTGCAATATCGGCGTGGGAATAACCATCAAGGTAAAGAAAAATGATAAAACGATCTTCAGGATTCAAACTTTCAATAACAGTATATAGTTGTTCTAACAATTCGTCCTTTTTTATATCATTCAGACTTTCTTCTAAAAAAAACAGACAATTCCACAAATATCGGTTCTTTTATTGCTTTTCTTTGATAAGAAATTGCCGTATTCAATGCAATACGGTAAACCCATGTAATCATCTTACATTCCGGCTTATAAGTTTGATAGCCTTTCCATAAATTTAATATGATTTCTTGATAGATATCTTTAACTTTTTCTATATCATTACAATATATTCGACAAATATTAAATATTAAAGTTTCATATTGTTTGACTATAAGCACAAATTCTTTTGCATTGGTAGTTTCTTCCATAGCTTAATATTTTAGATTTTGGTAAATTATATATGTTTGAAGTCTTATTTTGTCAAATTTTATTCAAAGTTAGTTTGTTTTAATTTTATATCAACGATGCTGCCATTGGGCTTTTCGTAAAGAAAACGAACAAATCCATAATTTTCGTTGTAGAAATAGGTAACTTTATATTGTCCGAATTCTTCAACGTGGCTCACATTCCACCCTTCAATTTTATAGCAAAGCAATCTATTTCCATTATAATCAAATTCTTCCGTTTCATTCATTTGTTTTCTCTTTTGTGATATTGTTTGATGGTTTAATTGATTAAATCTCTTTACCGTTTTAAGTTCAATTTTTGATTCAGATATAATAGATGGAGGTATAAGCACTTCCGGCATAGGAAGAATTTCAGTAAAAGCAAAGACTTTTTCACGAGGGGGATGTAAAAACACATACTCTTTATCTTCTATAAAACCTGTATTCTCTTTTATACCGGCATATTCAAAACTAAGTCTTTTCTGACCTGAAAAAAGAGACAACCAATAATACGATCCAACTCCCATTTTTACTTCTATCGTATCTGTCAATACTTTGGACTCATTATAAAAATAAGCATTAAACAACCATACTCTACCCGATTGATAAACTAATCTACTGTCTTTCTTAGCGCAACAATAACAGAAAACACAGCATGATAATATAATTAAATTCAATTTCTGAAAAATAAATGCTAATCTTCCCATATTATGTATGATTAAATTTGAAACGTTTGTTAATTCTAAACATTGCAT
>CAZDEU010000275.1:0-2324 GCA_964504265.1 uncultured Bacteroidales bacterium | reverse complement strand
AAAAAATATCTTTTAAAAAGTTATGTATATCGCTTTATATATTGTTTGCATTATGTTTAAAAAAATTATTTATGATAAGATTATGGTCAAAAGCCAGATTTTGGGGTATGTCATTAATATTAAACCAGCAAAGCTCTGCTGCATCATCGCCTGCTAAAGCTTTGGCAGAGTCATCAACTTTGGCATAGTAAATTACAGAAATTGTTCTACCGCGAGGGTCACGACCTGGAGTGCCAATTGTAAACAATTGTTTCATATTATTTACTTTTATTCCTGTTTCTTCTGCAAGTTCGCGTTTGGCTGCATCTTCAAGGTCTTCATCTATTTCAACAAAGCCACCGGGCAAAGCCCACTTGCCTTTAAAAGGTTCATTGCCTCTTAAAACCAGAAGTATAAATTTGCCTTTATCATTATTTTTAATAATTATACAATCCACAGTAACCATTGGACGTGGATAATTGTATGTATAAGGCATAATTTTATTTATTTAGCGTAAGCTATTGCTCTTGTTTCTCTAATAACAGTAACCTTAATTTGTCCTGGATAAGTCATTTCGCTTTGAATTTTTTTAGAAATGTCAAGCGATAATTGATTAGCATCATTATCCGATACTTTTTCGGCACCTACAATAACTCTTAGCTCTCTACCAGCCTGTATTGCAAATGTTTTCACAACTCCAGGGTATGATAAAGCCAGTTCTTCAAGATTTTTAAGTCGGTTAATATAGGCTTCAATCACTTCGCGTCTTGCACCAGGTCTTGCACCTGAAATAGCATCGCAAACCTGAATAATTGGCGAAATCAGAGTTTCCATTTCAATTTCGTCGTGGTGTGCACCTATTGCATTGCAAATTTCTGGTTTTTCTTTATATTTTTCGGCTAATTGCATACCAAGAATAGCATGTGGTAATTCTGGTTCGTTATCGGGAACTTTTCCTATATCGTGCAACAAACCTGCTCTTTTCGCAATTTTAGGACTAAGACCCAGTTCTGCTGCCATAATAGCTGCCAAATTAGCTACCTCTCGTGAGTGTTGCAGTAAATTTTGTCCGTAAGATGAACGATATTTCATTTTCCCAATCATCCTTACAAGTTCGGGATGTAAGCCGTGAACACCTAAGTCGATAGTAGTTTTTTTCCCTATTTCAATAATTTCTTGTTCAAGCTGTTTTTTAACTTTAGCAACAACTTCTTCAATACGTCCTGGATGTATTCTGCCGTCGGTTACTAATTTATGAAGTGCTAAGCGGGCAATTTCCCTTCGCACAGGGTCAAAACCAGAAATGATAATTGCATCAGGCGTGTCGTCAATAATAATTTCAATACCTGTAGCAGCTTCAATTGCTCTTATGTTTCGTCCTTCACGTCCAATTATTCTGCCTTTAACCTCATCACTTTCAATATTAAATACCGAAACTGTGTTTTCTATAGCATGTTCGGTAGCAACACGTTGAATTGTTTCAATAACAATTTTTTGAGCTTCAATATTAGCCGACATTTTAGCTTCTTCAACTGTATCTCTTATATAAGAAAGCGCTTCTGCTTTAGCTTCGGCACGTAAAGCTTCAATAAGCTCTGATTTAGCATCTGCGGCTGTAATTCCTGCTATAGCTTCTAACTTTTCAACTTGTTGATTATGAATTCTATCAATATCAGTTTTTTTTCTGTTAAGAATATCTAACTGGTTGGTCAAATTTTCGCGTATAGTTTCAATTTCTTTTTCTTTTCTTTTAATTTCTTCTAAACGTTTTGAGTTCTGGATCTCCCTCTGTTTAAGTATATTGTCTTTTTTAAGGATTTGATTGTTCTTTTCGTTAATAAGTTTTTCGTGATCGCTTTTCAGTTGTAAAAACTTTTCTTTAGCTTGTAAAATCTTATCCTTTTTAATCATCTCAGCTTCAATCTGAGCATCTTTCAGTATTTTCTGGCTTTTACTTGTAACAACTTTTTTTAGAAAAAAAGAGGTGATAAATCCTCCTACAATTAAACCGCCAATAGCGATAATAATAAAATAAATTCCATCTGTCATTTTAGTGTAGTTTTATATGTTAATTAATGCCAGAAAGGATAATTGTTAAGCAAAAAACCCGCACATATATCAAATGTTTAGAATAAACCCCAATTCTTCATGAATAGAGCGGCCAAAGTTCTTCGACGATCCGCTGCTGATGTACTATGACAATCAAACCCTAAGGTTGCGGCCTTCTCTAATAACCTTGAGCTAATGCCCTAAAGGGATTAGTGTTGAGTTTATCAAACTACTCTGATATAGTGCGGGTGTACCTTTTAATGACAGTACTTTTCAAAGAACTTAATTATTGAAAT
>CAZDEU010000274.1:0-2334 GCA_964504265.1 uncultured Bacteroidales bacterium | reverse complement strand
GTGGCGGTGGACCTGTTCCTCCTTACGTTATGCCTTTGACCGGTGGCATTGGCGCATTACTTGGGTTTGGCATAGGTGCCGGAATATTTTTTTATAGAAATAAAAAATCAAAAAAAAATTAAATGATTAAACATAAAAACCTCGCTTCGAGCGAGGTTTTTTGTTAAAAAAATATTTTAATTAAAAAAATTTATATCTTTACATTGTTTTTTAAAATTTATATTCATGTATAAATACGTTTTAATTAATATTATATTTTCAC
This sequence comes from uncultured Bacteroidales bacterium, assembly GCA_964504265.1. Taxonomy (GTDB): domain Bacteria; phylum Bacteroidota; class Bacteroidia; order Bacteroidales; family JAKIYJ01; genus JAKIYJ01. Next base: position 2,072 of record CAZDEU010000274.1, on the reverse strand, counting down.
TGCACCTGTTTATTTTACATTCTCAAAACTATTTAGTTAATACTGGATGTATAGTATCAATACCTCAAGGTACTAAAATGCACTTAAATGGTTCATTGATAAACCAAAATACAGGATATTTTATTAATGAAGATACTGTTTATATAACAGGAGATATAACGCATTCTGCTTCAAATAATTTATTTCAGAATAACGGAAAGGGTACTGTGCTACTTATAGGAAATAATCAAGAGATTGATGGCACAAGTGTTCCTAATTTTAACAATCTATCGTTGCAGGGCTCCGGTATTAAAAATATTTCAGTAGATATAAGAGTAAAAGGTTTTTTATATATAAAAGATAAAGAATTTGCTTTAGGTAATAACACTTTGTTTATTGATAACATTGATACAACTGCAATTAACAGGACAACAGGCTATATAAGCACAGACGCTTCAGGTTTTATGCAACGTGCTATTGGTCAAAAAGGAAACTACCTTTTCCCAACAGGCTGGACTAGCACTTCAAAAAATTATCGACCTATAGTTATAAATGCACCTAATGCAAATCCTGACACATTCAAAGTCAATTTAGTAAGTTACCCAGCTACAATTGATGGTTATGACTTAAATAATAAAGAAAATATTTTATGCAAAATTAATGATAAATTTTATCATAATATTGAAAGATTAACTAATAATCTTTCTCAAGTTCAATTAAGTTTTTATTTTGACACTTTATTTGATGGCGTATTTGACAGAATTGCTCATTGGCAAGGGAGTACACCACAGTGGCAAAACACTTCAACACCTAGTAGCCTATCATATTTTTCTTCACCTAATTTAAGTGAAATATCAATTATTAAATGGAATAATTTTAATCCCACACCCTTCGCTTTGGCTTTGTCAAATCCTGCTCCTGCTATCACAGCTACTACACCCTTATGCGAAAATAGTTCCTCATTTAATTTAAGTGCAAATATTCAGGGTGGCACATGGTTAGGTTCTGGTATAGTAGACCCTGTTAATGGTACTTTTGATCCTCAGTTAAGCGGACCCGGTATGTTTACTGTTTATTATAATGTCTCAAATTATTATGCTTGCAGTGCTACAGATTCTACAACAATTATTGTTGAATCCCCAGCTATTGCTTCTTTTAACTCAAGTACTCCTGTAGGGGGTGATGTGATTTTTACAAACAATTCAGTTAATGCAACTGATTATTATTGGGATTTTGGAGATGGTAATTTTTCTTCTGATGTTTCGCCAAATCATACATATAATGCTAACGGAAACTATACTGTTATTTTATATTCATCAAATTCGTGTAATACTGACAGTACTTTTCAAGTTATAGATATTAATAATGTAGGTATTGACGAAAATAGTGCTAACCAAAATGTTTTTATTTATCCTAATCCTATCAACAATAATTCAGTAATAACTGTATCTATTAATAAAAAATCTTCTATAAATATAGATTTATTAACTGTTACTGGTGAAATAGTAAAAACAATTATCGACGAAAATATACTGTCAGAAGGAAATTATAACTATAATATTGAACCAAGTTTATTAAATTACGTAGCAGGAGTTTATATTGTGAGAGTTAAATTAAATGATATAGTTTATATTAAAAGGATAATATATCTTTAATATTGTTTTTTTCTTTTTATATATAAAAAAAAAATTGTTTAATATACTTTTATTTGTAAATTTTAAGTTTATTTTTATCAGAAAAATTTTTATATAAATATTTCTTAAAAATTTAGATTTATAAAAATTTGATTTATATTTGCACATTTAAATTAAAAAAATATTAATTAATATAAAATTTTTATTTTTTTTAAAAAAAAATTTGTTTTTTTTAAATTTTTAATATAATTTTACAGCTTTGTTTATATGAATTTATTGTTTAATACTAAAAATTAATAATTATGAATTACTTTAAACCAATTTTAACCTTGGCAATAGCCTTAGGCATAAGCCTAACAGGCCAGGGGCAAGCATCGTTTGTAAACGATAATTGTGTGTTTACTTTACCAGCCGGAACTAAATTAGTTTTATCGGGTGGTACAGGATTAATTAACCAGA
>CAZDEU010000273.1:0-2343 GCA_964504265.1 uncultured Bacteroidales bacterium | reverse complement strand
CGGGTTCTAGTTTGTGCTAAAAAAATTATAAAAAATCAATTTTTAGAACCCACCACAAACCTAAAACATTTTTCAGATGAAAAGTTTATTACTAATTAAAATGAGAAGTACATTATTAATAATGTGCTTTATTTTGACTTCGGTCAATGTTTTTTCGCAAGGAGTCGCAATAAATTCAACAGGAGCCGCTGCAAATTCGTCTGCTATGCTTGATGTTTCTTCAACCGACAAAGGTTTGTTAATTCCTCGTATGACAGAGGCTCAAAGAATCTCAATTATTAATCCTGTTAAAGGCTTAATTGTTTTTCAAAATGATAATGCAGTTGGATTATGGTATTATGATGGAAATAACTGGGTTCAGGGAATAGGACCACAGGGTTTGCCGGGTGCAACAGGTCCTGTAGGGAATGATGGGTTGCCAGGTGCTGTAGGTCCAACAGGTCCTCAAGGTTTAATGGGTCCAACAGGTCCTGCAGGAAATGATGGTATAGTTGGAGCTACTGGAGCTGCTGGTGCAGATGGGGCAACGGGACCTCAGGGTCCAACAGGTCCACAAGGTCCTACAGGAACAGGAATGTCAATTACTGGCACAAGCGGTCAGACAATAAGACATAATGGAGTTGACTGGGAAGCAAATAATATGTTGTATAATAATGGTAATAGCATAGGAATAGGGACAACAAGTCCCAACTCTTCTGCATATATTGATATATACGGAACGTCTAAAGGAGTTTTATTTCCGAGAATGACAACTTCACAACGCAATGCAATATCATCACCTGCCGAAGGTTTACATATTTACAATCTTGATTGTCGTAACCTTAATTATAACGCAGGCACATCTTCTTCACCCGCTTGGTTAAATGCCAGTCCCGCTGTTATACCTCAAGCTCCTATTGCTGGAACACACGTAGCCCAGCAATATCAGATAGAATGGAAATGGAATGCCAGTGCTTGGGCTAATGGTTATAAATATAATACTGTTAATAATTATGCTTCTGCTGTTGATGTAGGAACTAATTTGTCATACTTACAAACAGGATTACCTTGTAATACTATAAAAACTCTTTATGTATGGGCTTATAACAATTGTGATGTATCTCCTTCTGCCGAATTTACACAGTCAACTGGTGCTTGCCCTTATGTTTGCGGTTCAGGTCCTGTAACATTTGTTTATGATGGCGCTACAGTTAATTATGGCAGCGTTACGGGGCAAAACAATACTTGCTGGTTAGACAGAAATCTTGGTGCTGCTTCTGTAGCTACAGCAACAAATGATGCCAATGCTTATGGCGACTTATTTCAGTGGGGACGTGCATTAGATGGTCATCAAAAAAGAAATAGTACCGTTATATTTACTAGAAGTTCTTCATATAATCCCGGTCATTCAAGTTTTATTGCTGTTTCAAGCAGTACTGTCTTTTGGTCAACATTGTCTCTATCAGGTGGAGGGTTATGGCAGGGGGTAAATGGTACTAATAATCCTTGTCCAAATGGTTGGAGAATTCCTACTTTATCTGAGTGGCAAGCTGAATATCAATCATGGTCACCTTTAAACTCATCTGGAGCTTTATCTAGCCCATTGAAATTAACTACAGGAGGGAAAAGAGACTACGATACTGGTATACTTGGTAGTAGTGTTGGTTTATTTGGGTATTATCAAACATCTACAAATTCTGCAACTTCTAGATCCTATATTTCTTTTTATAGTAGTGCAGCAACAAATAGTGTAGGCGGAGCATCCAATGCCCTATCAGTTCGTTGCATTATGGATCAAGGCATATAAAGTTTATTGCATTATAATATTCAACTTTTTGTAAAGGCGAAAGTTTTATATGTCTTATCTAAATTATAACTTCTAAATTTTTATCTTTGCGAGATAAAGGTTAAATGTTTTTGTGAGGAAAACTTAGCGTAAGGCTTAGTATATGTTAAAATCACTTTAGTACTATTTTTTAGTATGTTTATTTGTATTTTTTACCGCAAAGGACGCAAAGATTTACACTCTTAAAACATATTTAACCGGAATAAATATGTAGTAATAGAATCAATATAATTTCAGAACAATTATGGAATACAATTTTGCAGAGATAGAAAAAAAATGGCAGAAATACTGGGAAGAAAACAAAATATATAAAGTTGATATATGTAAATCCCGTCCTAAATATTATGTACTCGACATGTTTCCTTATCCTTCGGGTGCAGGCTTACATGTTGGTCATCCTTTAGGATATATTGCTTCCGATATATATTCAAGATATAAAAGACTAAAAGGTTTTAATGTGCTACATCCTATGGGTTTTGATGCTTTTGGTTTGCCTGCCGAACAGTATGCTATTCAAA
>CAZDEU010000272.1:0-2367 GCA_964504265.1 uncultured Bacteroidales bacterium | reverse complement strand
CACCGTTTCCTCCATTAAAATAAGCATATTGAGGCATAACAGTACCAGAAACAGGGAGTGAAGGCAGCATAGGACAACCAGAAACATTAGCCGAAACCCTGTAATAATAGGTAGTACCAGGAGTTAAACCAGTATGATTATAATACAATGCCGTAGTATTAGCAGCAAGAGTAGTATAAGTACCCGAAGCCGAAAGACTGTACTCAACAAGATAATCCTGAGTACTTGCTTCCTGGGGCCAGAATATATAGTTTTGTTCTACACCTGCATAAACAGTAATCACTTGCGAATTAGGAGTAGCAGAAGCACCGCTAGGCTTAATTACGCAAGTTCTATCCTTAGAATGTCCATCGCCATTACCACCATTATAATAAGAATACTGTGGCATAACAGTACCAGAAACAGGCAAAGAAGGGAGCAAAGGACAACCAGAAACATTAGCTGAAACCCTGTAATAATAAGTAGTACCGGGAGTTAGACCAGTATGCGTATAATATAGAGCAGTGGTATTAGGCAGTAAAGTAGTATAAGAACCGTTTGCCGAAAGACTGTACTCTAATAAATAATCTAAAGCACCTGCTTGCTGGGGCCAAAAAATATAGTTCTGCTCAGTTCCTGAATATACAGTAATTACCTGTGAATTTGGAGTAGCCGAACTGCCATCTGGTTTTATTACACAAGTAGCACTTTTAGAATGGCCATCGCCATTACCTCCGTTATTATTATAATACTGAGGTAAAGGAGTACCAACAACCTGATTACTCATCATGGTGCTCCCGCCATTATTATCAATACTAAATATTACGTAGTAATAATCTAAACTACCTGTTAGATTTGAATGAATATAGTGTGTTTGCCCGTTAGTAGTTATGTCTATACGAGTACACTGTGCTGTGTCGGTTATGGGGCTGTTGCTCCAGTACAATTTATATTTAACTGAGCTTTGAAACGGATCCCATTTTATGTATAACAACTCTGTAGCTGGAAAAGGTGTTATAAGATTAGGAACCTGTGCCTCGCTTTTAAAACATAGCAGAGCCAACAGCGATATAACCGGAATGGCTTTAAGCCACGATATTTTTCGTCTCTTTTTCATATCTTGCCTCCGTGTTATATCTGTTAATAAATTTTTAAGGAGCTGTACGGACAGCACGGAAACCTTGAAAACGGTTCCTTTGGTAAACATTTGTATTTGTAGCTGAGTTAGCATCTGAAACTGTAGATGCACTACCGTAGCTAACAGTAGTTCCACGATAAGGTAAAGTACTTCTGTCAGAAGTTCTTAAAACAGTGTTAGATGTACCATAAGAACCACCTCTAACTTTTGCTACATTAGCTTGATTTAAACCAGAATTCCCATAGCAATAACTACTTGGAGAAGGGTAGTCATATGATGGGCTTTGATCAATCTGAGTATAGTATCCTGGGTTATTACTCCATGTTGGAATATCGCAATTACCATTATTATTTAAACTTCCATCACCATGAATAGTTCTTGAAAATGCATGTTGAGGTGCTGGGCAGGTGCTATGATAAGGTATAGTAGTAGATACAACCATTTCAGCTAAATTTCCTGATAACTCCATAACACCATAAAAGCTGGCACCAGATTGTTGCCGTTGGTCGGTTGTTTGATTTTTAGCAGCAAAAATTCCATTACGAACAGGACCTGAAATTCCACCTGTATATAATGCGTTAGCATTATTACTTGTAGGGTTGGGAATCCCTTCGCTTATTGTACCGTCGTTTGTTAATGTACCCGTTAAATTTGTAATATTTGTGTTACCCCATGGAAATTCAAATTGTACAGGATAAATAGGTCCATAAGTAACATCATTTCCGCGTGCAGCTTTTTCATATTCCAATTCGCTCATTGGTCTTAAAGCAGCCCAGTCGGCATAAGCACAAGCATCAGCCCATCCCATATAATTTTGTGCTCTGTCGCCACTTGTAGAACCTGTTGTAGCATCAGTTAAATTTGTTGCAGGCGACCAAGTAAAAAAGTTTCTATAATTACCTGTATTACCAAGATTTCTGACACCTTTTTGAGGATCTGCAATAGGAGTAGTAGGTAAAGTATTAAAAAAGTCAACATATTGTTTTTGACTTACCTCATACTTCATACAATAAAAACCTGCATACCCTTTCGGAAAATCAGCAGGTAAAGTATAACCTGTTGTAAAAGTAGGATCATAAACACCATTAACATCGGTTGCAGAATTATCTACAAATGTAATAGCACCTTCACTAGTAATAAGATATGCCTCTCTACCTTCGGGAGTTAAATTTTCTTGGTTGTTTTTCCTAAAAGAATTACTACTTCCATAGCTACCTGTCAAGTTTCACAAGGTTGTTTATGATAACTTG
>CAZDEU010000271.1:0-2373 GCA_964504265.1 uncultured Bacteroidales bacterium | reverse complement strand
TTAATTTCAATTTATTGTTTCCCGCAAGGTGCAGCAATAAACACAACAGGTGCAACTGCTCATCCTTCTGCTATGCTTGATATTTCTTCAGATAATGCAGGTATTTTAATACCAAGAATGACAAAAAGCCAGAAACTCTTAATTCCTTCGCCTGCTACAGGTTTAATGATTTACCAGACTGACGACACAATAGGTTTTTGGTATTATAACGGAAATGGCTGGGTACAATCAATTGGTGCTACAGGAGTTACTGGTCCAACAGGTGCTGATGGAGCAACCGGACCTACTGGAGTTACAGTTTCATGCCCACCTGCAAACGCAGGGGAAACTTTGATAAATTGTAATGGTTGTTTATATGTTAAGAACACTGATGAAGTCGGTATTCACCAATGGGCAAATGCACTCACATTATGTACAAATCTTGGCGCAGGGTGGTATTTACCAGACAAATTTGAATTAGCCCACATTGCAGTTTTCAGGGTGGAAAGTTCTGTAAATGAGAGTCTTGATTTTTTTTGAGTTTAGATTTGTGTACTAAGGATTTGCGTTCTACAAATATATGATTGTTTAATTAGGCTAAATTTCGGACAGCTAAGGGAGGTATCAAAATACACACTGCTTAGGATGACACATTGACTCTTCCTGAATATATTAATATTACGGGTGCCAATGTTCATGATAGTAAAGGATTAAATGAAAAATTTGCAAATTAAAACTTTCGTTGGCACTTGTGAAAATGCTGTTAAATTGCAAAATTATGTAGCATTAATAACTTATCTACTGTTAGAGCTTATAAGAAGAATTTACTGTAAGACACGCACTGCTTTTAGTAATTTTTGTGAAAAAATTATAATTTGTCTTATGCTCTATCTTTCTTTAGATTATCTATGTAATGTAATATAATAAAACCTAAAGCTAACAAAGTAGATAATATAATTCAAACAAAATTATTGTCGGAAAATAATATTCAATTAAAATTTAACTTACCACCATAAATAGAGGCTTACAGAGAGCAATTAGCTGATTTTTAAACTTTCGGACAGCAATGAAATAAATTATTTTATGGTTTAAGCCAGTTGCTTTGAGGTTTAACAATTAAACGAGCATTGTTATATGCCATTTTTAATGTTAAACAAGTTTTTGCAGTATAAATCTTATCATTTAATTTATGGACAACTAAGGCTAAATCAGGGTTTGGAGAGTTAGACGTTAAACACAACGGTAGTAATAATTGAATTTTTCCGTCATAATATTGAGGAACAGCTATTTTGTAATTTGTTCTAACTTTTTTCTTTACTTCATCAATAGCCCCTGCTAATTGCCTTCTGAGTTCAGCAACATCAGCTTTTTGTAAATGATTCGGGAAACGTTCAATATTATCTCCAATAATATGATCAATATCAGGAATCAATTCGCATTTTGGGTTAAATATTAATAATTCGGGCTTGTCAAAGAAGTCTGCAATATCAGGAAGACTATCCGAGAAATTTTTTAGTATTGCATTATCACTTTTTTTGAGGAAAGCTTTAAAGCAAAAAGGAGAAGAGTTATACTGAGGTTTCTTGTATTTTTCAAAATAAGCGAATATATCTTCTAAATTATCTGTTACTAGCCCGGTGTTGAAACACGCAAATTTATTATTATTTGTAAACTTTATCTTTTTTTCTTGTTGTAGCTTCCTAAATGTGAACTCAAGATAATTTTTTAATATAGCATATTTTTTTTTGATAGTATCTGAAAAATCCCAACTTTCTTCTTTGTCCGCAAGTGTTTCAGCTAAATAAGCAATATGTCTTTCATAGTCTGGGAAAAAAGCAAATTTAAAAAGCATTGATGTAAAACCAATTGATTTTGCCATAATTCTTTATATATAGAAAAATAAGAGCCACTTGTTAATCCTTATGGCTCTTTATATTTAAAGTTTTGTTTTTATGTTTTCTTGCAGATAGACCTGCAAATATCTTTATTGTAATATTTAATGATGCAAAGATAAATATTTAATAATTAAAAACCAAATTTTTTTTAAAAATATTAATTCAATATGTGAGCTTGCTACGAAAAGTTCTTTATTTGAGAAAATTTTTAATATAGCTCTGATTATTTATATATACAATGGGATGTATTCCCTTGTTTAATATACAAATCAATTACTATTTTTGTTTTGTTACTTTTTGAAGTGTACTCAATATTCAATTATCACTAATATAAGGTTGCTACTACTGAGCTATAAAAATTGACTACATATTTCACATCTACCATAATAAAGCTCATGAGAAGTTTTTGAAATAGTTATAAAAAATCTTCGACAATTTGTTGTATTTGTGTTATCAGTATTCTATTTTATTAAATTTTAAAATTAATCATCATTTAAAA
>CAZDEU010000270.1:0-2375 GCA_964504265.1 uncultured Bacteroidales bacterium | reverse complement strand
CGATGGGGATGTAAATAACAAGAGAATTGCCACATTTTATAACGGAGGAACCTCTGAAACTGATTCTTGGTTAATATCACCTAGAGTAGACAGTATTGCCGAAGGCGATTATTTATGTTTTTGGGTAGATAATTCTTTTGGAGGATATAAATATAATTTAGATGTATTGATTTCTGTTACAACAGATGAAACTTCATCATTTAAAGATACAATTATATCATTTAGAGAAGAAACAAACTCTCTTATGCAATGGAAATTCTTTACGCTTTCTCTTGCAAAATATATAAAGAAAAATATATATATAGCATTCAGAACATACAGAGAAGGTGATTATGATGGGACTATTCAAATTGATAATGTTACCGTTGGTGTATCATCCATGCCTAATTTAGAACTCGTTGAATTACTATCTCCTGATATTCCGCTTCAAAATGCCACCGATTCAGTAGAAATTTCGGCAGTTGTAAAAAATTTAGGTTCTAAAATTACCGAATTTGATATGTATTATAAAAAAGCTTCCGCCCACAGTTATGATTATACCGGTCATCATAAATTTTATAGAACAATGGATCCCTTAGATACTGTTCATGTAACTTTTCCGGCAAGGGAATTTTTTGAATTAGGTAAACGTGATACATTTTCTATATATGTTGTTTATTCAAACGATGTTGATCATTCGAACGATACTATCAATACTCTTGTTGATAACGTTATTCCCGGTGCAACTCCTTATACAAACGGATTTGAAACAACAGATGAAATTGCCGGTATAAAAATTTATAATACTATGAGAGATGAATCAAAATGGGTAGATGATTTAAACTCTGCAGCCGTGGCTAGAAAAGGGAATGGATGTATGAGATATACCGGTAATCCAAATAATAATGCTGACGATTGGTTTTTTACTAAATTAATATATTTACATGCTCAAACTTATCAAATTAAGTTTTGGATTGGTACAACGGATGAATATCAACCTCAAAAACTTCAAGTTAAATGGACAACAGCTCAAAGATTACACGAAGATTACGAAAAATGGTATTTATATAGGAATAATAATATAACAAATAAAGTTCCTCAAAATGAACTAGAAACCAGAGGTTTTATAGAAGCAGATGCACGTTTTAATGTCGAAACAGCAGGTTATTATTATATCGGATTCCATTGCAACAGTCCTAAAACCTCAAATAAAATTGTAGAACTCATTCTTGATGATTTATCCATAAGTGCAGCTGTTGATATTGATGAATCGGAAAATATTGATGTTATGGTATTCCCAAATCCAGCTAATGACAATGTTTGTATTCAAGGAAATTATCCCATAAAGAAAATTGATGTTTTCAATTTATTAGGTCAAAAAGTTATTTCTCAAAACTACAACACAAGATATGCAGTAATGAACGCAAGTACTTTAAATGAAGGACTTTATATTTTGAAAATAAATACTGATAAAGGAGAAATTGTTTCAAAAATTACAATTACTCACTAATCCATTTTAACTTCATATAAAAAGAGAATATTCAAAAGATATTCTCTTTTTTTTTACAAAAAAATCAGTAATTAAAAAGCTGTTTTTTACTCGTTACGATTGTATCTGTTAATTCAGTTAAATTATCTTTATCTTTAATAATTCTAAAAGATTTTTCAGCTAAAACTAATTCATCGTTTAATCCTTGACTTTTATTCAAAATAATAATAGCAATAAAAGTATTTGATAATCCATTTTTAATTTTTGTTCCTGAAATTATAACTGCAGCTTTATAATTGATACCTGAATAATGATGTTCTTTAATAGTATAATATGCTGTAAAATTATTATCCGATCCGACAAGAAAAATGTTATCACAACTATCAATACGCATCAATTTATGATTTCCCACAAAAGAAACCATATTGTAACTATTTTTTTCTTTTTGATCATAAAACTTAAAAGTATAATCTTCAAAAGTATATTCTAAATCAGGATTTGTAGAACAAAATAAAAGTATGCATGGAGAAATAAGATAATTGCCTTGTATGTTAGGAGGAGTATTACCTTCATAAATCGGCATATGCTCTGATACAGACTCAATGATTTTTTTCGGTATTAATTGATTTATTTTTTTGAATTCATCTTTCTTACAAGCAATTAAAATAAAACTAAAAGTTAGTAATAATCGAAAAAATAAATATATTTTTTTAAAAGACATATAAATAATAATTAAAATCTTTGATGCAAAATTATAAAAACCCAAATTACGCATTAGGATTTTTTTTGCAAATTTAAGCTTTTTTTTCTAATGCGTAATCTGGGTTTAAATATAAAGCGAAAGAGAAACCTTTCCAAACCGATAGCTTATACCGGTTTTTTTATTAAGGTTAAGTCCTATTTTTTT
>CAZDEU010000269.1:0-2425 GCA_964504265.1 uncultured Bacteroidales bacterium | reverse complement strand
TTCAGTGACATTTTCAGTGACACCATCTCTAACATCTTCAGTAACATCTTCTATAACACCACCTGTAACATCTTCAGTGACATGTTCAGTAACATGTTCGGTGACATGTTCAGTGACATGTTCAGTGACATGTTCAGTGACATCTTCAGCAACAACAACATCATCATGACATACAGAACCATTACCCATAAAATAACTAATAACATTATCAGTAACATCATTAGTAACCTCATCAGTAACCTCATCAGTAACATTCTTATTATAATCCCAAAAAACAGTAACCATAAAACCATCAGAAATATTACAAAATTTAGGCTTCGGAAGACCTGCCCTACTAAAAAAATCAATAACCCTACAAATACCAGAACCATACTTTTCAATCAGCCCAATACTTTTACAAAAATCAGCAATCAGTTTATTTCGAGGCGTTGACTTATAATTATTCGACAACAAATCACTAACAGTAATACTATCAGGCAATCTGCCAGGATTAAAAAACTCAATCCTATCATCAAAAATTTTAACAATAGAATCAGAAGCAGAACGATAATCACGATGAATAATCATATTAATAACAATTTCCCTAATAGCCTCAAGCGGATATTGCCACTTTTCAATATTACGAGCTTGCTCCGTAATTATAATTTCCTTATTAATATGCTTTTTAATAAACTCAATTACCTGATCAATTTGAGAAATAACATCAGACTTAGAACGAGAACTATCTTTAATAATAGTGTTAGATTGAAACCTACCCAACTCAATAGCAGTTAATACCGTATCACGTTCAGTAAACAACAAATAAGCAGCATTAGTAAGCTTTCCATCTCTAATTAAATCATTCTTATTCAAAAAAGTAATAGGATCATCCTGAATTCTACCACCCCTTTCATTTAATAAATCAATAGATGCTTGTACTTTTGCTATCGAAATATCATCAATTAAAAATTGATGATTAATATGATAATCCCAACTTGTATTAAACGATTGCAAATGCAAATTAACAACTTCCGAAATATTTAAAATATGATTAGAGTTTAATACTCTTTTTAAATACTTCCCACGCATAGCAACAGGTTTAACAGGATATTCTTGAATACTAAAAACAACAACAGTTTTATTATTGATATTTTCGACAAAAACATCAGGAATCAAAGAAGGCGAAGTTTTCCCCTTAATTTCATTTGCCCATTGTTGAACAGACTCACTATTAATCTTAACACCCTTAATAACACCATAAGGATTAACACCAACTATTACCTTCCCACCATAAGTATTAGCAAAAGCTACCAAAGTTTCAATTAACTCATTATTGAAACTACTCTTAAACTCAATAGTTTCACATTCTCCTATTCGAATTAGTTTCCTTATGTCATACAAATTATTCATTACAATAGTTTTAACTTTTATAGAAATTAATTACACATTTAACCACAAATTCTTGTTCTTTACTCGTTAACGTAGGATACATTGGCAAACTTAAACATTGCTCATAATACTTTTCAGCGTTAGGCAAGTCGCCATTTTTCCAGCCAAACTGCCTATAATACGGCATTAAATGAATTGGTATATAATGAATTTGAGCAAAAATTCTATTTTCACGCAAATATTCATAAAGTTCTTTTCTATTTTCAACTTCAATAATATATAAATGATAAGCATGCCCATCAACCACTCCTGATTGATTTTTAATAAATGGCTTATCCTTAAACGCATCATAATAATTTTGAGCTATTACTCTTCTTTTTTTCAAACCTTCGTCAGCTCTGCTTAGCTGCGAAAGCCCCAAAGCTGCCTGAAAATCAGTTAAGCGATAATTATAACCAAGATCTTGCATTTCGTAATACCAACCACCATGGTTTTCATTAAGTAAATCAGAATTTTTAGTAATACCATGAGTTCTTAACAATAATAATTTTTCATATAATACCGAATTGTTAGTAGTAATCATGCCACCTTCACCTGCTGCAATATGCTTAACAGGATGAAATGAAAAAATTGCTAAATCAGTATATTCACAATTACCACAAAAAAACTTAGCACCAGTTTCATCTTTAATAAAACCGCCAGGTGCATGACAAGCATCCTCTATAATCCAACAATTGTATTCAACAGCTAATTTGTGTAAAGCATTCATATCAACTGCTCTGCCAGCAAAATCGACTGGTATTATTCCTTGATAAGTACCTACTGGTGAAGATTTCAAAAGCTTTTCAACTTGATTAATATCAATGAGATAAGTTTCGGGGTCAATATCAGCAAAAACCACATCACCACCTGCATAACGAACACAATTTGCAGAAGCAGCAAAAGTTATTGGAGTAGTAATAATTTTTTGTCCTGGTTTTACCGACATAGCCAATGTGCATAAATGCAAAGCGGCAGTACCATTAGCAACAGCAACTGCATATTTTGAACCTATATA
>CAZDEU010000268.1:0-2453 GCA_964504265.1 uncultured Bacteroidales bacterium | reverse complement strand
GGTCATCAGCCTGCTTTTGCTAAAAGAGTTGCGGATACTCAAAAATGTTTGCGAGTTTCAGGAAAACATAACGACTTAGAAGAAGTAGGACTTGATACATATCATCATACTATGTTCGAGATGCTTGGTAATTGGTCTTTTGGTGATTATTTCAAAAAAGAGGCAATTGAATGGGCATGGGAATTACTGGTTGATACTTACAAAATTGATAAAAATCGTATTTATGCTACTTATTTTGGTGGCGATAATTCCGAAAAACTCGAACCTGACGTAGAAGCTAAAGAATTATGGCTTTCGTTTTTGCCTGATGAAAAAGTTATTGCAGGTTCAAAAAAAGATAATTTTTGGGAAATGGGCGATACAGGTCCTTGCGGACCTTGTTCCGAAATTCATGTCGACCTTAGAAACGATGAAGAAATTAATAAATTGCCGGGGCATAAACTTGTAAACACTGGTCATCCTTTAGTTATTGAAATATGGAACCTTGTTTTTATTCAGTATCAACGAATGAGTAAGGGTAATTTGCAAAATCTACCGCTTAAACATGTTGATACAGGTATGGGCTTTGAACGGCTTTGTATGGTTTTGCAAAATAAAAAATCTAATTACGATACTGATATTTTTCAAATTATTATCAGCAAAATAGCCGAATTATCAAGAAAAAAATATGGAATTGACGAAAGTATCGACATAGCAATGAGAGTTATTGCTGATCACATCAGAGCTGTTACTTTTTCGATAGCCGATGGCCAATTGCCTTCAAATAATAAAGCTGGCTATGTAATTCGAAGAATTTTAAGACGTGCTGTCAGATACGCATATACTTTCTTAGATATAAAAGAACCTTTTATGTTTGAGCTCGTTGCTGTGCTTGCTAATCAATTTGACGATATTTTTCCAGAAATTAAAGCACAGCATAATTTAATCAGAAAAGTTATTATTGAAGAAGAACAGTCATTTCTGAGAACTCTGTCTTTTGGTATTCAGAAATTTGAGAATTATCTTAATTCTGATAAGAATATTAAGCAAATTGACGGCAAATTTGCTTTTGAACTTTTCGACACATTTGGGTTTCCTGTCGACTTAACTCAATTAATGGCAAAAGAAGCTGGATTAAATGTAGATATGAGTGGTTTCCAAAAATGTATGTCCGAACAAAAACAACGTTCAAGAGCTGATGCTCAAGTTGATACTTTAGATTGGGTTGTTATTTCAGATGCAACTGAAGACTCAAATTTTGTTGGTTATGATACTTTAAACACACAAATTAAAATTGTTAAATACCGCAAAGTTATTGTTAAAGGCAAAGAAAAATTTCAGTTAGTTTTTGATAAAACTCCTTTTTATGCAGAAGCAGGTGGGCAAATTGGCGACATTGGTTACATTGAAGCCGACGGAATTAAAACTTTCATTAATGATACCCGTAAAGAAAATAATTTAACGGTTCATTTTACTGATATTTTACCTCTTAATGTATATGATGTTTTTACTGCTCAAGTAGATGCTGATAAACGATTAAAAATAACTAATAATCATACTGCTACACATTTATTACATTATGCTTTAAGAGAAATTTTAGGCAAACATATAGAACAAAAAGGCTCACTTGTCGAAAGCGAAAGATTGAGATTTGATTTTTCGCATTTTCAGAAAATGAAATCAGATGAAATACAAAAGGTAGAAAATCTTGTAAATAATTTAATACGTCAAAATATATCTATTAGCGAATTTCGGAATATTGCTATGGACGAAGCTGTAAGTATGGGAGCTATGGCATTGTTTGGCGAAAAATATGGCGAAAAAGTAAGGGTTATTAAATTTGATAATTCAGTTGAACTTTGCGGTGGAGTTCATGTTAATGCTACTGGACAAATAGGACTTTTTAAAATTGTATCCGAATCTGCCGTTGCTGCCGGCATTCGTCGTATTGAAGCTGTTAGCGGTGCAGTAGCAGAAAATTTTGTTAATGATAAAATAATGCTTCTTAACGAAATAAGTAGTATTCTTAAAAATCCGACCGATATTTTAAAAGCTGTTACGCACATTAATTCTGAGATTAGTGTTCTTAATAAGAAAATTGAAGAATTTAACAAAGAAAAAACTCTTGCACTAATACCAGATCTAATGTCAAAAATGACTAATTTAAATGGAGTCAAATTTTTGTCTACACGATTAGATTATTCGTCGGATACTATCAAGGATTTATCTTTTGGTTTTAAAAATCAATGCGATAATTTTATATTGATTATTGGAAGTAATTTCGAGAATAAAGTAATTTTAACAGTTATGCTATCAGATAATCTTGTTCAGAAAGGATTAGATGCTTCTGTTATAGTACGCACATTAGCAAAAGAAATAAGTGGTGGTGGCGGCGGGCAAAAATTCTATGCAGTAGCAGGCGGCAAAAATCCCGATGGTTTAGATAAAGCTATTGCTTTAGGCAAAGAAGTTGT
>CAZDEU010000267.1:0-2459 GCA_964504265.1 uncultured Bacteroidales bacterium | reverse complement strand
TAACGCAGATGCTACAGATATTTGCCGATTTAAAATCTGTGTAAATCAGTTTTTAATACTTCTTTTTCATAATCTTTTTTGTCAGTAGGTTGAGAAGAAATGTTGGGAAAGGAAGGAGGTAGTTGGCAAAAGCAATACCAATTTAATATTATTTTTGATACGAGATGTGCTTTTCAAATATCAACTGCTACAGCAATTAACTTACTGCTTGTTATTCTAATCTCGTGTTTTACAATTTTTCAATTAATTCTTTTCTTACTAATTCCCAAGCTTTTTGAGGATTGTAGTTTTCGTCAGGGGATAAAAGCATTTTTGTGTCGCCGAGAAATTCATCGTCTTGTAGTTTGTGTTCCATATTCAGTAAGTATTCTTTCTGTGTCGGTGGTTTATCTACAACAAAGCCAATATATTTTTTGTAACAGTGAACAATTTTGTCATTATCAGTCGCATGAGTTGATAATGCTTTCCACAGGTCAAACAAATCACGTCCTTTACTCCGTTGATACAACGCTCTAACTTTTGTACCGAGCAATTCATCCAACTGATAAGTCGTTATTTTGCAAGTATCTGAATACCAACTGCTATTTATGCTATAATCTTGTTGAATAAGTCCTAAAACGCTAAAATGTTCACGAGTGTTAATTTCAACTTTTAAACGAATTGGCTTTATCGGCATAATTTCTGAATTGAAATGAAAAAGAAGTGTGTTGTTATGAATCTTCTGTTTTATTACAGGTTTTCCCAGAAAATTCAACACATTTCATATTCTTTCCATTGTTTCTTTGATTGGCTCGGTATTAATTTGTACTAGATCAATATCTTCCGAGTAGCGTGGTTGTGGGTTAAGATACAATTTATTCAAAGTGGTACCGCCACGTAATGCTAAATGTTTTGCCAAATATTCATCTTTATATAGTTCACACAAAGAACGACAAATTATTAAGTCTTGCTCAACATATTCTTTTGATTTCCAAGACAAAAATTCCACCCACTCTTGTATGTATTTCTCAGGTATCATAAATCGTCAATCTCAATTTTTTCATTAATAATGATTTTCCATTTGTGGTTTGTTTCACAATTATCGGCTGATTTATTACTTTTTAATGGAAGTTTTTGGAATTTACAATTACACGTTCTTGCTTTTGAAAATAAAATATTGGCTTGCTCCATCTGATATAATTCATTTTCAAGCAAATAACCTAAACGTTGTATGGTAGAAGTTGGTACATAATCAAAAAAACTCTTGTCTAATTTGCCGAATTTTACGCTTTCTGTTAATTCGAAAATAACGGTACAAGCACGATTTAGTCCTCCAATTTCTTTCTGAAATGTAATTAAGTCAGCGGCTGTAAGTTCAGGTTTTGATATCAAAAAATCGCCGTTTTCACCCCGAATTGGTTTTAACCATTTTTGTGGAATATCTTTGCGAGTAGCAATAAAATTGATTTTAACGTTTCGTTTTAAGGTGTCTCTTAATGTTGGTAAAGAGGTGATTACTGAAAATGTTTGTGGTTTTTGATGAGCTACACCGTAGTGTGAGGCAGCATTTAACAAACTGACATAATATTTGCGATTGAGATATTTCATCAAATCGTCTATATAAAATTCGGGTGGTACAATCCCAATTAATGAGTAACTAATAGGGATTATAGAATAAAATCCTCTGAATACAGGGAATATCTGTCCTTTTTTAATCAGAAGATTTAAGTTGTTTTTAATTGTCTGTTTCGACAAATGAGAAAAATCAGTAACAAGTTCTTGTCGCGAGAATGTTGCCTTTCCTCTTTTGTAACGGTAAAGAACCCAATCTTCAATGGTTCTTATTCCAAAAGTTTTCATATTTATATATTTTGTCTGCAAATATACTATTTATTTTTGTACTATCGCAAACAAAATATTATTACTTTTGCATTACAAACTTGAATTATTATTTAAAATATCCAAAGTTTTTATCAATTACCAATCTTTTATCCAAGAATGAATTCAGAACAATTTTCCTCAATGGTTTTTAGTATGATACCGTCAATTAGTGGTATTATGAAAGCTTTGTGATATAATTCAACTGAATGATTATAATCAAAAAAGGAAGCATTCCGTTGTAATGCTCAAAAGGTTGTTGTACTGTGTTTTCTACGGAGCGTAACATTCCGAGCTGAATATTTTTAATGTTATTAATTTATAATCGGAGAAAAATGATTTTAAACTATTCATCAATGTATCTAAAATCTTATATTTCTGATAATTATACAAAAATATTTCCGCTAAAAATATATCCTAAGGTTAGTGGTTCTGAATTTATTTTTCGATATTAGCTTTTAAAACTTCTTTCGTATTTTTTTTGCCCGCAAGTTGCGAAGAACTATTCAGCAAGAAAAGATGTTGTTGACCGTATGCTTACGTTTAAACTAAAAGTAATTATGTAGCCCGCCAGACAGGTAATAATATATATTTATTCCTAA
>CAZDEU010000266.1:0-2469 GCA_964504265.1 uncultured Bacteroidales bacterium | reverse complement strand
TAAAGCTCATCAAATACATTAATTATACTAAATTTCAATTGAGCATTTTTAAATACTGAGTTTTTAATTTTGTAATTAAAATTCAAATTATTCACAAAATAAGCATCAAGACTGCGATCGTCGTTTGATGTATTATCGATATATTGTTTACCAACATATTTTGATACAAGCGATATATTCAGGTTATCAACGGGTTCCCAATTTATATTATTTGATGCAACAACTGAAGGAGAAAATGAAATATCTGTAGTTCCAAGCTGATTTTCGATTTGCTCGCCCCAATTATCCCAGTCGTCGATGTATTCAGTGAAATTTTTAATTTTATTTGTGCTAAGTCCTACATTTCCAGATACTGTAAGAGTAGGAATAATTTTAGCGCCCCATAAAATTTCAATTCCGCGACGATAACTTTCAGGAACATTAGTCATAACATCACCGCCAACATCATTAATTTCGCCTGTCATTACTAATTGGTCTTTGTAATTCATTATAAAAATGTTAACAGCAGTTGAAAATTTTGAATTTCTGAATTCGTAACCGCCTTCGTAATTATAAAGTTGTTCGGCTTTTGGTTGTGGTTTGGCAGGATTAGCGTCTGTAAATGTTTTGCGCGAAGGTTCACGATTTGCAACAGCAAAAGAAGTATATATTTTATTATTATTATTTAAGAGATAAACTAAACCAGCTTTGGGATTAAAAAATAAATATTCATGTATTTGCGAAATATCTCTTAAATCTTTATCAATACCTGTTATTTCATAATTTATTAGCCTTGATTGCAAGTCGCCGTAAAAGAATAAATTGTTTATTGCTTCCCATTTTGATTTTACATAAATGTTTGCATCCGATTTGCTTCCATTTCCTCTATACCATACGTGGTTTTTATTGCCGTTTGAGGCAAATTGTGACCATATTACTTCTCCAAAATGATTGCCAGAATAATAATTTGCTGCACCACCAAAAGTAAGCTGTAATTTTTTTACATCAGGTTGAATTATTGAAAAAACAATTCCCGTAAAATCATTGTCTAACCAACGTTGTTGTATCAAATCAGTTTTTTTGATAGTATCGTTGCCTATGTATAAATTGTTTAATTGATAATCGGTAAATTTTTTATCTTCTTTAAATTCTTCATAATATCCTTTACCTTTAGTGTAATGAAGAGTTGTATTTATTATCCATTTTTTAGGTAGTTCGTATGTCCATGTTAGTTGATAGTTATCTTGTTTATAATAGTCAATCTGATTTTCATAATTATAAGAATTAAAAGTTCTGTTGTTTTCAAGACTATCTTTAGGAACTCCGTTCCAAGCCTGATAAGTTTCTTCTATTCCCGACCATGCTTTGAACTGAATAATATGTTTTTTCCCGAAATATCCACCTCCAAAGTAATAAGAGGTAAGGTCCGAAAATGCTCTGTCAATATAGCCGTCAGATGTTATTCTTGAAAATCTGCCGTCGAAAGCCCATTTATTGTCGATAATACCTGTTCCTCCTGCGATAGTATTTTTTATTGTGTTAAATGAACCATAAGAAGAACTGAGATTTGCGTAAGCTTTTTCAGACGGGCTGTTAGATTGAATGTTAATGCTGGCACCAAAAGCTGCTGCACCGTTTGTTGATGTACCAACACCTCTTTGAACTTGAATATTGTTTACCGAAGATGTAAAATCGGGCAGGTCAACCCAATATGCCTGATGAGATTCGGGGTCGTTAAACGGTACTCCGTTAATTGTTACATTTATACCTGTCATGTCTGTTCCTCTAATTCGTAAACCTGAATATCCAATACCTGTGCCTGCATCAGAAGTAGAAACAGCCGAAGGAGTGTTTTCAATTAATAATGGAATATCTTTTCCATAATTAATTTTGTTTAGCTCTTCTGCTTCAATAACAGAATAAGTTACAGGCGTTTTGTTGTCGGCACGTAATGCAGTAATTACAACCTCATCGCCAAGAAGAATGCTTTTTGACAGTTCAATAACAATAGATGTGTCATTGTTAATATTAAACTGCTGTGTAAAAGTTGAGTAACCGATATAAGAAACTTTTAAATCATATTTACCTTTGTGAAGGTTTTTAATGATAAATTTTCCGTCCGAATCGGTTACTACTGCGTTAATTAATTTATCAACCACAATATGAGCACCTGGCAATGTAGTTGATGTTTTTTTGTCTTTAACTACTCCTGTAAGAGTAATTTGACTGATAGCGGTTAATGGTAATAACATTACCACTAAGGCAATTTTCCAAAATAATTTTTCCATTTTTAATTAATTTTTGGTTAAACTTATGATTAGTCAATAGGGGAAAAGACTAATCAGTTAAAATAAGTTTACCCTACTCCCTACGTCGGCATTACCCGTATCAGGTTCAATGGGTTTGATCTCAGCCTTTAAAAGGCACCCCTATTTTGAAAATCAATGCAAAGATATAAAAAAGTTCATAAAGTTCATAAAGTTCATAAAG
>CAZDEU010000265.1:0-2497 GCA_964504265.1 uncultured Bacteroidales bacterium | reverse complement strand
AATATTAAAATACCATGAATATGGTTGGGCATAACCACAAAATTACCTAAATCCAAGTTTTTTGCATGGTTTAATATCTCGTACCATAAAATATCTGCAATAACACCCAATTGCAATAATTTCATACATTTATTATAAATTTCACCAAAATAACATTCGCGGTTTTTAGTGCAAATTGTTATAACGGAACTTCCTTTCAGCAAAGACGTTATTTCTCCTCTATAGCCTTTTGTTTGCAAGGTGTTCAACGATTTGAGAAACTATTTTATTCTTAGCTACTTTATATTGTCATATTTAATGCGTTTAATATTTCTTTGGTATGCTTAGGCAAATTTGTTGGTCGGATTTGCATTTTTTTCCCTTTAAAAAGATATTCCATGTATTGAATTTTATCAAGACTTTCAATAGCGAATTTCCGTGTATAATCTAAGTGGCTAATTTTATCAGAAATATATTTTGTAATCATATATGCCAGCATAACTACAAAACTCGGCAAGTTAGTTTTTAGTTCCTTCAAGATATGATGAGGTTACATCATAGAGGAATATCTCTTTTACTTGTTCTGTTTTATAACGATATTTAAAAATATTTTTTTCAATTTGTTCTTGATGTTTAGTCAACCAATCCAAATTAGCGTATAAACTATCTTCATTAAAATCAGACACTTTGAAAATATTTTCTATGTCCTGGTTTAACACCCATTCGTTTGCAATTTTTCAACAATTGTATTTTTTATTAAAATATTTCGTAATTTTGCGAAATATAAAAATGAATTTATTATGACTTTACAAATTAAAATTCTCGGAACTGGTTGTCCTAAGTGCAAAACACTTGAAAAAATGACCATGGAAGTTGTTGCAGAAAATAATTTTGATGCAGAAGTTTCCAAAATTGAGGACATTATTCAGATAATGAATTACGGAGTTCTGTCAACTCCAGCTATGGTTATTAATGACAAAGCCGTAATTAAAGGATATGTACCTTCTAAAGAAGAAATTCTAAAAGAAATTAAGAAAGCGAGTAATGGCTAAGAAAATTGAATTTGATGAAGATGTGATTGAAGTTGCCCGTATTGCAAAAGCATTAAGTCATCCTGTAAGAGTTTTTATTTTGCAGAAATTATCTTGTATGAATGCTTGTTGTTATAGCGGCGATATTGTTGACGAATTACCAGTAGGGCGTTCAACATTATCGCAACATTTGAAAGAACTTAAATATGCAGGTTTAATTCAAGGCGAAACCGAGCCTCCTTTTATCAAATATTGCATTAATAAAGGTAACTGGGAACGTGCAAAGAAAATTTTTTGTAAATTTTTAGATAAAAAAAACCAAAAAGTTGTATGTTAAATTATTGTTAAACTGTTAAAAAACAAGACAAATGAACAAAATACTTATCGCTTTGTTTGTGCCATTCATATTAATATCGTGCGGACAAAACAATAAAAATAATCAGGCAACTGAAGAGGCAGTTGCTGAAGCTAAAGTAAAGATTTATTATTTTCACGGCAAACAACGCTGCAAATCGTGCGTAGCTATTCAAAAAGTTGCCGAAGAAACCTTTAACGAATCTTTTAAAAATAATAAAGATGTGATTTTTAAGGAAGTTGATTTTTCGTTAAAAGAAAATGACGCCTTAGCCGAAAAATATGAGGTTGCATGGAGCAGTCTAATAATTGCCAGTAACGAAAAATATGAAAATCTAACTGACATTGCATTTGCTAATGCACTTAGCAATCCGCAAGTTTTAAAAGAAGAAATTATTAAACAAACAAATATTTTATTAACCAATTAAACTTAATCATTATGTCTAAAACATTGATTTTTATTTCAGCATTGATATTTATCAATTTATCAGCATTTTCTCAAAAAGCAGAGGTAATTTATTTTAAAGCTAATTTGCCTTGTTGCCAAGCTACTGCATGCAATAACTTAGAAAATCAAGTTAAAGATATTGTAGAAAGTAATTTTACAAAAGGTGATGTTGCTTTTACAACAAAAAAAATTGCTGACCCAGATAATAAGGATTTAGTGGAAAAATACAATGCTAAATCTCAAACTCTTATTATTGTTGGTACTAGCAAAAAGGGAAAAAGCAATACTTTAGATGTTTCAGATATACTTAGAAAATATCGAAGAAGCGAAGACGCTGACGAGTTAGAAAATACTCTTGTAGCAAAGATTAAAGAAAGCATGAAGTAATGGACTTTTTGCAAAGTTTGGTCGAAAATTCCCAATTCCCTCTCTTTACGGCTATGTTGCTTGGGCTTATGACTGCTATAAGTCCTTGCCCCCTCGCAACTAATATTACTGCTATTGGTTTTATTAGTAAAGATTTGCAAAGCAGAAGGAGGATATTTCTAAACGGTATTTATTACACCTTAGGACGAGCTGCATCTTACACCATTTTAGGAGCTATATTAATTTTTGTGCTTAAACAAGGACAAAGCATTTTCAAAATTCAAAAGTTAATTGCTACTTATGGGGAAATGTTTATCGG
>CAZDEU010000264.1:0-2510 GCA_964504265.1 uncultured Bacteroidales bacterium | reverse complement strand
AGCCGCAGTATTGGATGCGGTACTGTCATTAATAATATACATATCCCGCGTTGTGGTGCCATTATTGGAACCATCAAGAATAATGTAATCAGTTCCGTTAAATTTAATGGTACTGTTAATTGATTTTTTTCTGATGGTTACAGTGGCGTTGTCATTAGGCCTGAAAGTAACAGTATTGGTTGCTGATGCGCCATTGATGACATTAAACGTAAGTTGTTCAATATATTCCCCGTTGTTTATTTTAAACACCGTTGGGGCATTAACACCGCAATTATTCAAAGCTGTCTGCACATCAGCAAAGGTTTCAAAATCGGCTCCTGCGCCACCAACGGTATAAGTTCCGCCAAGCGGAGAAGTACAGGCATAAAAACTAGTACTTGCCGTGTCGTTCGCAGGATTTTGGTCTATACTGTCATTTGGCATTTCAGTCCATGCTCTTAGGTTATGTGGCCCCGGGAGTACATTTAAAGTTCCTATCGTAAAAGGTTGTGAGGTAACATCTTCTAAAAGTTCTCCTGTCCATGCAAAATGTGTTTGCAATACTCCGTCCAGTTCCCATGCGATGTTTACTTTTTTCAGAGTATCTCCTGCATAGTTTTTTATGGTAACATTAACAGGCATATTAACGCCCGCAGTGATTGTACCATTTGGTTCAATAATTTGTGTAACCCCGGCTTCTTCAGTTTTTGGGTTAGCTATACCAGGGAAAGTAAATTTAATATTTGGCCTTATCTTAGATCTGCCATCGTAATTCGGTGGTGTTTCAGTATCAGCATATCCGTACACAACAAGGTAGTCTGAACCTGCACTGTAATCTGTTCTATAAACATTATATGGAGAATAAGAATATGTTCCAGCATTATCACCCCATAAAACTTCAACAATAAGGTTACTAGTACCATCATATGGGAAATTGGTAATGTCAAATGTGTACCAGCCTGTACTGGACATTTGGTAGTTGTCAGTGCTTGAGAAAACAGTAATTGCTGTTGACATATCCTGATAAGCAGTACCAAAAGTAGTCAGTGTAGTCGTTTTGATTTTAATAGTGAAATTTAATAAATGCCTTTTTGCAACATCAGCAGGAATATTGCTCAGATTAAAAGCCAGATGACTAATATTTCCCGCATAATTAATTTCAGACGCTTTGTATAAAATCTGTGTTCTGTTGTTTTCAAATAAATTATAAAAAGGACCATTATTATTTGAAGTACTAGCACCTGTACCGACAATAATATCGAAACCGGGTTTTATAATGTAAAACCACAAACTTGTCTCATAAATTGAATTATGTGAGGTTGAATTATCCGCAGCATAAACTTTATAATCGATACGGTTATTATATGTGTAACTTGGTATAGTCCCTTTATATGTACTGTCGGAGACCCAAACCATTGGAATATATAAGTCGGGGCCGGAGTTTACATTATATGTAATGTATGCAGTATCAATACCTGAAGGGTCTGTTATCCATGCATAAATATCATAAGGGCCGGTGCTGGTAATTGTATCTTGTATCACCGGCGGGAGTATAGTGATTTCAGGTGGTATTAACTCTGAAGTTCCTGCTATTACGATAACATCATCAATATACCAGCCATGATTCTGTGCTGCGCCGTCATTGTCGCCATCTTTTAAAGCAAATCTTACTCTTACATCTGCCTTGCCTGCTGCAAATCCTGAAATGTCAAACAATTCATTTCTCCACCAACTTTGCTGTGGCTTGGCATCACTGATGTTAAAAAGCCATTCGGGATAAGCATTTGCAGTGAAACTGTATGATTGTGTGCTGAACTGGGCAGAACCAAGATATTCTGTAGTAAGTTTTATCCAGTTTACTCCGCCATCGATAGATACTTCTATTGTAGCCTTATCATTAAACTCTATTTTGCAAATGTGTGAAAAGTTCAGCAAAACATGTGTATAGCCAACAGTGCTGAACGGAAGGGTTGTCAGGTATGCAGTGTCATTTGCAGTTACAATGTTCGAGTCGCACTGTGTTCCTGAATTGTGTAACCTTGTGTTTATACTCCAGTTATATGTAGCCCCGCTAGCAACAACATTATTTGCATTTGAAGGCGGTTCAAAATCTTCCTGAAAAACTGTTGTCTGTGCAATCAGTGATGTTGCTGCAAAGAGCAGCCCGCTTAGAAAAGATAAAAATTTTTTCATGACTATTTTTTTAATTATTGATGGTAATTAAAAAGAAAATAATAGCGTATAAAATTACGCTAATATAGAATATAAATACCTATTTAACCAGTATTTAGCAAGTTAGTTTTATTTTTTTTCAAATGTAAGAAAAAAATATACTGTTTGCAAGTAAAATTTTATTTTTTATCTGTCAAATATTTGTTAATGCAGATATTTTATATTTGAAAGATGTTATAAATTTTTATAACAACATGTTGTAAGCATCTCTATTTCAAAATTATCATTCGTTTGCATAGTTTATTATCCTTGTATATGACGGAACAATAGTAAAGCCCTGCTGGACTTTTTGCAATATT
>CAZDEU010000263.1:0-2520 GCA_964504265.1 uncultured Bacteroidales bacterium | reverse complement strand
GTAGTATTTTAAAATGTTGTGAGGAGTTTATATGGAAAATTATATTACCGCCAACTGAAATAAATAAATGTAACTTGGTCTGATTTATTCAGCAGAAACCCTAATTATCTTTATTGATAATTTTATATCAAACACAAACAACAACCTATTTATCGATATTTAACAATCATTAATCGTTAAATCGTAATTCGTAAATTTTAATTTAAGCTATATTTTAATTTCTTCTCCAAGCTTTATAATCTGACAAAAGACTTACATAAGAATCCATAGCAGAAATTTTGGTAGTATAAGTTAATTTTTTAGTCCCTTTAGCCCAGAAAATAACTTTCATTTTATCGCCGCCAAAAGTACCGTTCGATTCTAAATATTCTTCACCATCAACGCTTTGTGAAATACTATACATTAATGGACTTTTTTTGTCGTATTGATATAAGTGAGCAGCAGCCAAGTCAGGGAAATCCATTGTTACTTCACCACACAACTGACCATTTTCTTCAAACAAGCGTTTTGTAATATTTTTTGCACCCGGATATGCCTGTTCAATTTTGTCGCCATATAAATATGAATCAATCAATTCGTTAAAATCTTCCTCAGTGCTATACGTTGAATCATCTTCTGAACCCATAATGTTTATATACTTTATGGTTAATTTTCCAGAATTTTTACCAGTAATATCTATGGTATATTGCTTTTTTTCAACTGTTAAACAGCCACTTAGCATAAAAGCAAAAAATGCAAAAGTGATAACTAATAATCCATTTTTTTTCATTGTATTGTTATTTTAGGGTTAAAGTAATTATCTAAGCTAATAATTATGTATTTTATTAACAAAGATGTAGATTGATTTAAATTTATAATTTTGCCAAAGATATTAAAAAAATATGCGATTATAACTTATGTCATTATTTTTTTAAATTTTTTATTTTTTAATAATTAAAGATGTATTTAATTTTTGATTGTTTTTTTTATAATAATTTTGATTTAGTTTCAATTTTCAAATGGTTAATAGATAATTATTTGCAAGTAATCGCAACAATTTCTGGCATTGGTTATGTATTGCTTGCTGCTAAACAAAATATATGGTGTTGGTTTTTAGGATTGATTAATGTAATTTTATTAGTCGTTGTTTATTATTCAAGTCAATTATATGCATCTGTTGTACTGCAATTTCTTTATCTAATTATTACAGTTTACGGTTGGTATAAGTGGTATAAAGGTAGCGAAGATGGACAGCAATTGCCTGTTACTAAATTAAATAAAAAACATTATTATACTTTGTCTGCTATCTTTGTTGTGTGTGTTGGTGTTAGCTATTATATTTTAAAAGATATGACAGATGACCCTCTACCTTTTTGGGATTCTATTACTTCGGTTGGAGGAATTATTTGTACTTACCTTGCTGCTCGAAAAATTCTTGAAAACTGGCTTATTTGGATTTTTATTGATGCAATAGCTACTGCTGTTTGCTTGTATATGGGATTATATGCTTTAGCAGTGCTTTATTTGATATATTTTATTATGGCTTTTTATGGTTATTTTCAATGGAAAAAAACGTTAATAAACATGTAATCAGAATTGCTGTTACTGGTCCCGAATCTACTGGCAAAACTACTCTTGCCGAAGGTCTTGCCAATAAACTCAATTGTTTATGGGTGCCTGAATATGCAAGAGAATATATTGATAAAATTAATAGACCTTATGATAAACATGATGTTGAAAATATTGCCCACGGACAAATAAAAAATTTATACGAAGCTGAACAAAAATCAAATAAAATACTTATCTGCGATACCGAACTTATTGTTATTAAAATATGGATGGAGGTAAAATATGGTAATTGCCCCGAATGGATAATCGACGAAATGAAAAATCAAAAATTTGATTTATACCTTTTATGTTACCCCGATATTCCATGGACTTTCGATAAACAAAGGGAACACCCCAATTTAAGAGAATACTTATTTGAATTGTATGAAATAGAATTATTAAATTTAAATTATAATTATTTCATAATTAAAGGCGATAATATCTCAAAACGTATTGAATTAGCTTATAATAAAGTATGCACATTAATGTCGTAATATTGATTATTTATTTTGTTGATTTGCCATAGAATTAGTACTTTTGCAAAAATATTAGGCCCCATAGTTCAATGGATAGAACGGAAGTTTCCTAAACTTTAAATCTAGGTTCGATTCCTAGTGGGGCTACAATACATAAACAAAAAAACCTGTAAATCAAAAACTTACAAGTATTATTTGTTTAATGTTTACGAATCAATTTACGAATTTATGTTTTTAAAAACAATTTTTCTTTATTCAAAAATGCCACAAGTTCAACAATTATTTTTTTTGTTGTAAAAAAATGTCGGAATAAAAAAATCTTATTATACCTTTTATTTCTTCTTCAATTAAAGGACTATCTAAAAGTCCAGTATATATTTCAAGTAATTTACCTTCTGAAATATTTCCTTTAAATTTAATTTTTCCGTTTTCGTATTTCTCTTTGATTTCGTCTTTA
>CAZDEU010000262.1:0-2527 GCA_964504265.1 uncultured Bacteroidales bacterium | reverse complement strand
AATTGGGTATTTCTGAGCGTACTTTATATCGTAAAATAAAAGAGTATGGAATTGAAAAGTAAACTAAGCTAAACAACCGATTTATGAAATACTCACATTGAGTAAATTAATTTATTATTATAAAAACCACCCTGTAATCTTTTTCTAAAATACATTCTAAAAGGTAAATACCGCTATTTTATGGATGGTTTGCCCGAAAAAGCCCACTAATACTCAAACTCTTGAAGATGACACTGTTACAATAAGAGAAAGAGATTCGATGAAGCAAGACAGAATTGCTGTAGACGAAATTGCTGAAATTGTGAATGGGAAAATTTCGATATGAAAATGTCACGAATTGATGAATAGTAAACATAAAAAATAAAAATGTTTATTGACAAGTATAGTTTACAATATGCAATGTGCTGCCATTTTTTATTTCAAATTCACCATTATCAATTGTCAAATCCCCTGTTTTTATAAAAATTGCGGCATTAGTATCGAAAGTAACATCAGAAATCGAAATTTGATTTCTGATAAACGATTTTGTAATAGAAAATGTTGTATTTTCAATCATTAATGGGCAATTGTTGTATGCGTAACGCACAGCTTTATACGCATTAACGCGACCTGAACCAACCATCCCATAATAATTATTTTCATCAACTACTGGATCTGTTGTTGATTTTAGAATATTTTTTAATTGTGCTGGAGTTAAATCTGGATTAACAGATAAGACCAAGGCAGCTATACCAGAAACAATTGGTGTGGCGAAAGAAGTTCCTCCATAGTTGCCATAATAAGGTCATGGCTCATTATTGCAATTTGAGAGGGCAGCACCTAATAGATTATGCCAGGTGCACAAATGTCTACTTCAGGAAAATTACCTATTGAAGAAGTTCTTATTTCATAAATCTTTTTTAAATTAGTATCATTCGTATAAGGGGATACCTCGCTAAAATATACAACATTGTTGATTTGAAAAATTGAGTCTAAAACCAAGAAATTATTAAGTTTTTGTGAATCTAAAGGTAATAAACTAGGATTAGTTATACTGATCCAACAAATTGTATCAAGATAGTTTTGGGAGTTGCACACAACAAGTTAAATACAAACTTAATAAAATAAATATTTTTTTCATAATATTAAATTATTTAATAGTTAACAATAAAAGTACCTTTATCTAAAATTTTGTTATTTAAATCAGAAATTTTATAAAAATAAAAGCCATTCACTAAATTTGAGCAGTTCATTTTGAATTCATTATTTTCTGAAAATTTTATTTCCGAGAACAATAAATTTCCTTTTGAGTTAAAAATGCTAATATTGACTGATTTATAACAAAGCTGTTTAAGAAACTTAAACAAAATATAATCTTTAGCAGGGTTGGGATAAACAACTACTTTATATGGTTTATATTTGTTTTTGCTAATATTTGTTTGTAAAGGAATTAAATAGTTACAAGGCATAGCCTCCGGCCAATTTTTAGCTTTATACAATAATGTCTCGTCTTGATAACATCTCAAATTACTTATGCTACCCTCCATTTCGCTTGACAATCCAAACATATACTTTAATGAACCTATTCTTTCAATTATAGGGAAATTATAATTTTGGTAAAAACCGGATATTGCCCAATCAGCATTTTGAGTTGGACTGACATATTGCATATTTAAACTAATACCGCCAATTAAAGTATCACTGATACTGTCAATTTTATACTCAAATAACATTGATAAGTTGTCTTCAGGGCAATATCCATCAAAAGGAGTATTTTTAACAGTAATAGTATCATCTTTTAAAGCATTAAAATCATAAAGCAAATAGAAATCTTCAATTATATCGTCGTATAAATATACCTTAGAATTATCATAATAAGAATACTGCAATGGACAATATAAAGTATCCCAGTGTTGCAAATAATAAGAGTCATTTACGATATAAATCATATATGATTTTAAAATTTTACAATTTTTGCTTAATATTAATGTATCTTTAACTGATTCAATCACAGTTAAATAACTTTGTGTTTGTGGATAATGGTCATAATACCATTTTGCACCATTAGGAGCCCACTGAGCTATACTATTACTTGCACATAAAGCAACGATGAATGTTAGAAAAAATAATTTTTTCATAATGTTGAATTATAACAATCTACTTTAGGAGAAATATGTATTATATATAGCATCGGGTATTCACAAAGCATTATTTAATTTCTAAAATACAGCCACTTTGAACTTCTATGTCATTTTTCATAAAAAAATCATTTTCAGCGTCAATAATAACATGAGAATTATTATTAATTAAAACAGGACCATACGGCTTAGAAGTTGTAACATCATATCCAGCAGAAATGTTATAACCTTTATAATATTTATCAATTTGGATAATTTCATTTTGAATAAATTCGTCATTTACAAATGTATTAATTGAGCCATTACCAATAAAACTAAATGATGCTGGATATAAACTACAGTTAGCAGATATTCCAATCGCTGGATTAACTCCACTTATATAACCGGGTCTTAAATTTATAACACTTAAA
>CAZDEU010000261.1:0-2543 GCA_964504265.1 uncultured Bacteroidales bacterium | reverse complement strand
TTGCCGCCGGCCATAAAATCATTGAACTGAGAAGCCATATTGTTGATATATGTCGTAATCACTATTTGTGGTGGTAAGAACTTTTTTCTGATACGGTAATGAATTGTGGTATAAAACGTTACGAAATACTACTGTAGAAGATCAGTATGATAAACTTTCAAATAATTTTTAAAATTTCCATTGTGATTTCTTAAAGAAGTCTTTTACCCATAAATACTAATGACAATATGTATTGTAGAAATTGCGGCAATGAAGTATCCGAATTAGCGGTTATATGTGTAGCATGTGGTACACCACCTAAATCAGGTCGGCGGTTTTGTTATAACTGCCGGAATGCATCACCACCTACAGCAACAATTTGCATGAAATGTGGAGTCCCCCTCCAGGGCATGCCTATCGCAAACATTGAAAGTAAAGACTGGTTAACAACCCTATTATTTTGTATTTTTCTTGGTGCACTTGGTGTTCACAGGTTTTATACTGGTCATATTGTCATTGGGGTTATTCAACTTCTAA
This sequence comes from uncultured Bacteroidales bacterium, assembly GCA_964504265.1. Classification (GTDB taxonomy): domain Bacteria; phylum Bacteroidota; class Bacteroidia; order Bacteroidales; family JAKIYJ01; genus JAKIYJ01. Next base: position 2,027 of record CAZDEU010000261.1, on the reverse strand, counting down.
CATTTGGAGGTTGCGGAATTTGGGTTTTAATAGACCTGATAATGATAATCACAGATAGTTATACAGACGCAAACAGTAATCACCTTGTCAGAAAATAGGACATTCAGTTTTTTCACACGTATTATACTTTTCCTTATCCTCCCGGTAATATTGTATATTATTCCTGCTGAATATTTTGACTTCAGAACAACGCTTTGTATTGTCAAAAATTTAACCGATCATGATTGTCCGGGTTGTGGAATGACACGAGCAATATTTCATTTAATTCATTTTGAATATGGTGCTGCAGTTCAGTATAATAAAGGAGTAGTTGTTGTACTTCCTTTGCTTGGATTTCTTTGGTCTCAAAACTTCTTTAGAATCATTAATAATTATTTTATGGTGGAGTCCAGAACCCACTTGAAAAAACGGGGCAACACCGAAATGCCACAAGAGTAGGAAACTAAAAATTATCTTATGAAAAAAGTGATCTTTGCAATTATTGGAGCAATCTTAGGAATTCCTTTAAGCTACTATTTCCAATCATCCATGGTACAAGCAAAAGTTGGGGGAATTGGAGGCTATCTTCAACATTTTGGAGAAATTGTAAATAATGGAAATTTAATGGGTAATGTTATTTTAAGTGTTGTCATTTTTGCTGTTATTGGTGGTCTCATAGGCTATTTTATTGATAAAAATGAGAGTAAAAAAGCTAATTAAACTTTTTACAATATGCTTAATATTTATTCTTTTTTTTTATTTTTTTAATAAAAATGAAAAAATAGTTATTAATTGGTCTGATTCGGAATTGATTGAAGATTTTGATTTGATCCTGACACAAGGACAATCAGTCCAAAGTAAAGTTTTACACCTTTTAAATCTTTCTATAAAAGGAGGATACACACATATTGGTATTGTGTGCAAAGAAGGTAATAGAATATATGTAATTCATGCTACGCCAGATGGAACAAAGGAGAATTGTATTAGATATGACGAATTTCAAACTTTTTTAGACTTAAGTAAAGTTTGTAAATACAAAATTTTGCGTTTTAAATTTATGAATACTAACATTCGACAATTGCTGAGAATGGAAGTTGAAAAATACAGAAATTCAAAGATTCCGTTTGACTACCAGTTTAATAATCAGAAACACGATCATATTTACTGCTCTGAATTGATTTATCAGATTTTCATAAAAGCAGAGTTGATGAGGCTACAAAGTTTTGATATGACGAAGCCTATTAATCCCAATGAATTTCTTTATCTGAAAGAATTAATTTCTGTAACAGAAAAATGTTCTGACAAATCAAAGGCTATATCAGTATGTGCAACAAAGCATTAAATGACCAGTAAACACTCATAATTTTAAACTAATAATTATTTTATTGTGGAGTCCAGAATCCACTTGAAAAAACGGGGCGATATCGAAAAGCCACAAGAGTAGGAAAAATAAAATTCTATGTTATGAACTCTAAATCCATTACATCTGTTACATTTATTCTTATTGGCAATATGCTGCTCACCTATAATAGTATAGGTACAGGATGGACTGCTACAAGTACTGCAATTTTTGGATTGATCTTATTCTTCATTGGGCTTAGTAGGTTAAAATCTTTTCTTGACGAGCCTGGTCAAAGTGGGATCAGCAAATTAATTTGGGCAACAATAATTGGTATAATCGCCACGCTTTTAAGTTTTATTCCGCTTGTCGGCACCATTCCTGCCGGAATATTAAATCTGATTGCATTTATTGTTCAAATAGTAGGCTTGTTAAATCTAAAAAATTCTGAAACCCTCGGAGAAATGGGTGCAGGCGGAGTAAATTATTTACTAATGGCCATGGTTTTAATGGTTATAGCCAGCGTACTTGGGATGGTCCCATTTGCAGGTGATTATATTAAATCAGCAATTTCACTTATTGCATTCATACTTATTCCATTTGGTTGGATAAAAATACAAGAAGCATTAATCCCCGAGGAGAGAAATAATAGTTAACAGGGATTTTCATAAGCTAAATTACCTATAATTCTTCTTTCTCTCAATATTTT
>CAZDEU010000260.1:0-2559 GCA_964504265.1 uncultured Bacteroidales bacterium | reverse complement strand
TTGCTTTTGAACCACGCTTGGTTCGAGCGTGAACCACGCTTGGTTGGAACTCCAAGCAAGGCAGCATTTTTCGCAAGCAAGCGTGGTTCAAGGGGTATTCTGGTACCGTTGTAAAATATTGATAATAAAGTTGATATATTAAGGCTTTTCATTATAAAAATGATTGATTAAACAATGAAATTGATAATAATTTAATTAAAAAGAACCGATAGAAGTCGGTATGCTACCGGTTCTTGTGAAAAAAATGTTAAGGAGTTTCGTCAGGTTTTACTTTAACGTACTCTAAGTTCTTTAACATTTTTTCCATGGACTTTCCGGGGGTAAAAACTATAGAAGAGTTTTTGATAATTTGAGAAGTCACATCCTCTTCGTTTTCAACCCCCTCGCTGTGAGAACTTAAACGGAAGTTGCCGAAATTTCCCAAATGGAGATTTCCTCCCGAATTAAGTTCCAAATTCATGTAAGTTTCCAACGCATCCAATACCGCCACCACATCGGTTTTGCTAACCGTTGTTGCCAACGATATTAAAGTTGCTAACTTTTTGAAATCCACTATACCTGAAGATACAATTGATGCGTAATACTTTTTACGCCGCCACCGGGTACTCCCGGCTCTGCCTTTAAAATGGCTTTAAATTCAACTGCCATAATTAAAAAAAAATTAAAATATTAATATTATGTGAATTATAGGAAAGCCTATGCCTTCGTTTTGTCGTAGATTGAATTTTACTACCGGTTTTCGTTTTACTGGTGTACATGTTGAAGTTTTTTTATAGTTTAAGTCGTTTTTTTAGTTTTTAGTCTTCCTTCGTTTTCTTCCTTGTTTTGCTTAGATAAACGCAGCGTATTTTCGCATATTGTATATTATTTGAATTTATTTTTACTTTTTTATTAGTATAGTGTGTTACAATGGAATTATTTTTAATTTATTTTATTTGTATGCATCATTAAAGCTATTTTTATTCTGTTTATAATATATTAAACGCAAGATAAAAGTATGTATTGTTTAAATATACGATTAAATAAATAATAAATATAAAACATTAGCCATCAAAATACGCTTATTGTTTTAAATTATTTTAACTTTTTTTATATATTTAACATGTATTCACGAAAAACGAAAAACCAATTCAAAAAGCGGCTGTAATTAAAAAAAGATAAGGGGAAAGGAAGACAATAGGATTTTAAAGTTTTTTAAGAAATGGAAAGAGAAAAAGTCTTAAAAAATTATGAATTATGAATGGATTTTTCGGGTTGGAAAAGAAAGTGGGGATTGGAATTTATTCTTTTTTTGTTTGAGGAATATGGCAAAATGGATCAAAGGGTAATATTCTTTCTCTCATTAAAACTTTATCGGAAAAATGGCGGGATATTTCAATTCTTTTTTCAAAATGTTCTTGTTTTGCTTCATTTTCAGGTTGTTTATAATGAAATATTTGTATAGCCAAACAATTTTTATGTTCAAAAATAGTTTTCAGTAAAGTTCTGTCCGATAATCCGCAAGAATGTCCTATAACAAATACATCAAAATCCTCCGATTCAATGAAATTTAGTAGTTTATGATAATTATGAGTGCTCGGATATTGAAAGGATTTTATTTTTTTTAATAATTCCATTTCATTGGCATTTTCCAATTCCTTGTATTCATCTCCGGTATCATCTCCATATCCGAAAATTATAGGATTAAGTATATCATTTACATCTCCATGAATCTGCAAAAAAATTGGTTTTTCTTGAACTGATGAAATGTTTAAAAGTATATTTAGTATGTTTGTATAATTAAAATTAAGAAATAATACCTTATGCGGTGGATTGTGTCTATTATGCTTGGAAACTAATGCAGCAACATCTTTACTTAGAGGTTCTATTGTTTTATAAATGATATTTGTGCTAGGAGATTCTAAATAATTAATTTGAAAATGATTTTGTTGTTTAATCAGATATTTTTTAAGTTCATCCGTTATTGTCTCCATGGCTGTATTTAGAGAACGTATTTGTTCTAATATAATATTCTTATCTGCTATATTTCTTCTAACATAAACCTTAAAGAAACGTAATAAATTATCATAATAACTTTGTTCAATATCAACCCATCGTTTATTTATTAATTCATTTACGATATATCTCGTGAAGCCGATTTTATAGTCTATGTAAAATTTATTCGTTGTATATTCTAGTAATTTATTAACATCATTAAATTTACGTAATTTTTCAACTGATATATTAATGTTATTTTTATATATAAAATTCATTAATTCTTTATCACATGTTTTATCTATTTTATTCTCAATTGCATTAATACATCCTGATTTTATATAATCTAAAATAAAATCGGTATAACTTGTTTGTAGTCCGAGTGCCACATCAAATCCATTTCCAATTAAAACTAATCTATTATAAGGTGTTTCATTTTGTATCTCCATTTTATTGATTTTTATTTTATACTATTTTCAACAATTTCAATTTCTTCTTCCGTTAAACCGTAGAGTTGGTAAATCATTTGATCGATTTGTTCTTCGAGTAGGCTTGTGTCGTGGTTTGGAGATTGTTTTTTTTGAG
>CAZDEU010000259.1:0-2561 GCA_964504265.1 uncultured Bacteroidales bacterium | reverse complement strand
TTGTAATTAGCAAATAAAAAAGTATCAAATTTTCGCAATTAAAAAGTACCACTTTCATAAATATGTTTTTTTGTTTTAAAAGGCACAGCTCGGCGAAGGAGCGTAGCGACTGAGGCGAGCTGTGCCTTTTAAGTTTACTTTTTTAAAATTTCTTTTCGGTTCTCCATCCGATAACTGTTCCCATCCAATTTTACAACTTCGCAATGATAAAGGAGTCTGTCCAGTAAGGCCGTAGCCAATACTTCATCCTCTAATGCCTCTGCCCATTGTTTGGGAGATTTGTTAGTTGTAATAATAATAGAGCATTGCTCATGCAGATGATTGATTAAGTTGAAGAATGCTACAGCTTCATGTTTTTTAACAGGTAGTAGCATAATGTCGTCAATAGCTATTAGATGTGCTCTTTGGTAACGATTATATGCATTCATGGCACGGGATGTCATTTCTTTCATTTTCAGAATATTGATAAGGTCTTCCATCCCTGTAAAGTAAGCCCTGTATCCTCTTAGAATAGCATCGTGTACAAGCCCTGCAGCAATATATGTTTTACCGATTCCACTAGGCCCCATCAGTACTAAATTGTATGCCTGTTCTACCCATATCAATTCTCGCAATTGTAGCAACTGCTGCTTATTGATACCTGAAGAAAAGGAATAATCATAATGATCAAGGTTATGATTTCTAGGCAAACATGCCATCTTCATGCGACGATCCATATCTGTTTTTTGTCGCTGATGTACTTCCTGCTCCAATATGCCACAGGTGTATTCCAAATATGTTGGTTTTTCAAGCTGTGCCTGATGAATAAAATGTTCCGCCCGATTGCGCAACAGAGAAAGCCGCAAATGATCGGCATACTGTTTTATTTGTTGTATCTTTTCCATAATTATAGTATTGATTCGTAAGTGGATATTTTACTTGCAAGGGGTACAATATTAAAAGCATCGTACTGCTGCTTTATACTTACTTCAGGTATAACTGCCCGCACCTGAGATTTTTGTTGCTGTTCATGCATGTAATACTTTGCAACCTCGCCAAAACGGCTACCGTTGAAAACATTGTTTTCAAGACAAAAATCAAGAGTAAGAAGAATAATGTCTTTTCCGTATTCAGATAAATGCTTTTTTAAGCTTAACAGGTTGTCTCGCAAATATCGAGGTTTGTCTTTTTCAATCAACTCAATATAGAGCATCCCTTTTTCTTTATCAGGTATCATTTGCACGATAGTTTCCCTGAGTTGTGTTAGACTTTGACTTTTATCCCTAACATGGTCAGAATTGCGCACTGTTATACCTCTTTGATAACATAAAGGGTGTATGGTCAGCAGGTAATGCTTCTCGTCATATAAGTGCACATGGCATTCTTCTTCTTTCAGCAGCACCCAGGAATCCTGACTCTTGTATGTACCAAGCGGAAGCGTGTAAAAATTGCTTTTATAACTGATAGTGTTGTCTTTCCTTACCTTATAGCGAGGCAGTGATTCCTGTGCATGCAAGTTGTTCGACTCTCTTAAAGGCCGTAAAAATGTGCGCTCATAGCCCCATTCAATCGCCGGTATTTTCTTTGTCCCTGCGTGCTCTTTACCATTGGCTGTGCGCTTTAGCCACCCTATCGCTGATTTATTCAATTCTTCGTCGCCCATATAGATACGTCCTCGCAGAAAGTTATTCTTTACATATTTTACAACATTCTCTACTTTTCCTTTACTCTCCGGATCAGATTTGCGACAAAATATCGGAATGAATTCCATTTGTCCTACATAAGCTGTAAACTCCTTTGTCAATAGTACATCCCCTAGGTTCTCATCTGTAATCAGCACCCTGTCCTGATCGTATATAATCTTTTGTGGCTGACCTTCAAAATATCTGAAGGCTTGTTCATGCGCTTGTATTGTACTTGGAGTTGTGAAAGGTGTGCTCTGTAAATACACAAACTTCTGTCGTGACCGACACAATACCATACAGAAAAAATATACTTTTCTCCTGCCAATCCCTTGTGTAAGCATGTGATATTCCCCATAGTCCGCTTGCGCATAAATGCCGTAATCTGGTTCTGCCAACTTCTCATATTGCCGAGGCAATTTGGGCACTTGCTTGCTGATGCCATGTTGCAAACGAATGTTCTCAACAAAGTTGTATACCGTTTTGCTATGAACTAATGGTAAACCGGAAAACTGTTCCTTTAACCGGTCTTCTACCTGTGCTGCTGATAAATAGGGTAGCCTCTCTAATAACTCTCGTACATATTCATAATAAGCGTTCAACTTCTTAGGCTGATTTTTTGTTTGCTCTATCCATACATGAAATGAAGCTTCTTCCATGCTTAAATATTTGCGAACTGTCTTGCGATGTATACCTACTTCATGCCCTATTTGAGTCTTATTGAGCCCTTTTCTGTGTAATTCTTTAACTTTGTACCACATAAATACCTTTTTTTGGTGTTTTATTATAGCCTTCATGTTTATTGTGTTTTGTTAACTTTAAACGAAGGCTTTTTGTTTTTGTCTAAATTGGCACTTTCTGGTTGCGAAAATATGACACCGCAAAGTTGCTAATTACAAA
>CAZDEU010000258.1:0-2574 GCA_964504265.1 uncultured Bacteroidales bacterium | reverse complement strand
TAAAAAAAAATAAAGTTGCTAGCAATATAGCTGCAAAAAAGGCCAAAAAAGCGGAACTTGCTTTTTCTCAAAAAAAGGTGTATAATACTAAGGTAGATAAAAAATATGAAAAAACTAATATCACTTCAGGGAATGAGAACACACAACGACAAGGGGCAGTTAATGACAAAAAAACAGCAAATAAAGGACTTGATGGACAGAGTGATAGCGGACTTCGAGCGTCACGGAATATTAATAAGCAAGAAGTAGTTGCAAATATAGCCGCCAAAAAAGAGCAAAGACAGTTGGAAAAAGCTGCCGTTGGAATAACTAATTTTGCTGGCGAAAGAAAAGAGGAAATATTAAAACTTGTTAAGGCTGGTAAAGTTAAAGAAGCACTAGATTTGGGAAGAAAAACAATTAAAGATATTTTTAGTGACGTTAGTGATATAAAATTTCTTAAACTTAATGACACTGAAGGAGGTTTTTTCCCAGAACCACCTAAAACATTAACAGATTTAAAGGCTGGCCAAGAACCAAGTTTTGATATGCTAGTAGAATACCCAAAAACTAGCAGAGAAGATGTTTTATCAAGGTTAGCTTACATAGCAAAAAAAGATGGCTTTGACCAAGATAATGTTCTATTTTCAATTACAACCAAAAAAAGTAATAAAAAATCAGAGCCAGCTGCTGTTATAAAATTTACAAACAAATTAACAGATGTTGATAAAAAAGAAATAATAAGTATTGCAGCTGAAAATGGACTAGCAGGGCATACTTTTATTGATAATGAAACTGGCATTAGATTTATTAATGTTTCTGATTGGGGTGGCAATAAAGAACAGTTTGTTAATAATGTTGAAAAATTTATTAATGGGCTAGAAAAGAGAAGTAAACTAGAAATTAGTGATGTTAACAGGATGTATGTAGAAAACATAATTTTAGGAAGAGATAATTACAATAAATATTCACAAAAATATGACTTACAAAGAGGCAATACAAAAATTGAGACAGGAACCACAAGACCCAAAGGAGGAGAAAACGGAGCAAGCAATAATAACCTTAAAGCGGCCAATGCCCAAAAAATAGCAAAAAACATAGCCGCCAAAAAGATTATTGACCCTAAAAAGCCAACTACCAAGATTTTAAACGAACTAAACGGCAAACCGTCTGTTAAGCGCCAGTTTGTAGAAGATTTACTAAAGCGCCCAGATATCTCTAAACCAGAAAAGCAAATACTAGAAGAAGCACTTAAAACAGAGGGCGATATTATTGATTCTAAATTATTTGCTAAAAAGGTTCAAAATGAGTTATTGCCACTTGAGATAAAAAAAAGCGATACTTACAAACCAGGCGAGCAAAACTGGCACAAGCCAGAGTCAATGATTGAAGAGGGTGGCTTTACGCCGAAATATGAATCCGTTTCTTTACCAGAAGATATTAGAGGTAATGTAGCTAAATATACTGAACACATTTACGAATCGCCAGTTAAGACATCTGCTGGCGATGTTCACTGGCAATATCAAAGCGACAAATATTTTGGCCACACAAGAATTGAAGATATGGCAGACAGTAGCCTAGACAAGGCTATGCGCAAACCAGGCAGCACCAGAAGAGTTATTGAGGTGCAAACGGACTTAATGCAAAAAGGCAGAATAGATATGGAAAATAATGTCAGACAAATGATACCAGAAGAAGGTATTCTTGGTAAAAAATATAAAACACTTGCGGATGAATATAAAAAAATAGAAAATAATGAAGGTTTATACGGGACACAAGAAAAATTACAAAAACTAAGTAAAATAAAAAGGCAACAAGAAGATATACTTAATGAATTTAATGCACCAGCGTTAGAATTAAGGCAAAAAGAAGTTAACAAACTTAAACAATACAACGACCCAACCGCTCACTATCGTATGGTTCGTGAAGAAGTTAAACTTGCAGCGCAAGACGGAAAAACTAAACTACAATTTCCTACTGGTGAAACTGCTATGAAAATTGAGGGATTGGCTGGCCGTGGCAACGATAATTTTTTGCATTATGAAGACAGCAGGGGGTTAGTAAAATCAGATATAGTTTACGGACAAAAGTTCAACGACCGAAGATATAGGGGTAATGGCTCTGGAAATTTCGTTATATTAGATAAAACTGGCGATGAAACTTTCAAGGCGGTGCAGCTTAAATACGATGCGCCAGAAATACTTCAGGAACACAACTACGGAGATTTTACTAAAGAATATGTTAACGCCCTAAAAAAATACGCCAGAGAAAATAGTCACCTTATTGAAGAATTTTCAATTGCTGAAAAAATTGATAAAAATAATCCAATTTTTCGTTTTTATCAAGACACTTTAGGAAAATATCTTAAAAATAGATATGGCGCTACTGAAATTACTGACAAAAACGGTGTTAAGTGGTATGATGTTGATATCAAACCTGAAATGAAAAATGAGCCAGTGTTAGCTTTTGGCAATACAGACATACAAACACTGCTTAGCACTGGCGCTATACTTACTGCTGGTGGGCTTGTGGCAGCGCTGGTAAAAGAAAAAAAGCAAAATGGTATAACCAACCAAACAGAACCTAAAAGCACCG
>CAZDEU010000257.1:0-2576 GCA_964504265.1 uncultured Bacteroidales bacterium | reverse complement strand
GGACAAGGGAAAAAATCGCCAGAAAACTTATTAGAGAAATTTTTAGTAGTTTCATGTTTTAATTTAAAGATTAATAATAATTTTAATATCTATTTAATTATAGCATAAATGAAAAAGGGGGCTAGTGTTTTTCCACCTTTCCCCTGTGCTTCCACTCACTTTCTTTTCTACCCCACTATACTAAAGGTCATTACGGTAAGTTTATCTTACTTTTTATTCAAATTTTCTATAAAAAGTCTCTCCATTTCAGTTAGGTCTTTTTTATATACCTTATAAAATATTTTTTCAAAACGAGAGTAATTATAGACTTTATCTAAAGAAGAAATTAATTCCTTAATTTTTTGAGCGGAATACTTTTTTATTAAAAATCTAACAAATAAAGCCGATATTGAGTAAGCTGAGTAGTTAATATGTTTATCCCAACCTCTCAACGTTCCCAGTTTTTCACAAAAATTATTTTCAACATAAAGAGACTCATTTATCTTTTTGTTTTGCCCAGCTATATAATTAGCAAACCCCTCATTTAACCACAAAGGAATAGCGCTACCTTTTGCTAGATTAGAAATAAATAAATGAGAAAATTCATGGACCAACGTCGGTAAAAAATCATTTTTAGAATGGCAACTTTCTTTTGTAAAAGCCCTTGGGCTTAAGATATCTATTCTCTTGTTATCATCAGCATTTGCTATATTCCAATCTTCTGTCTCTTTTCCTAGTCTTTTGTTATAGCTATCTCTGGTATTGTGAACATACACCATAATATTTGAAATCTTCACAGAAAAAACTTTTGCCACAAAATCAAAAGCTTTTTGGACATCCTTTTTCACTTTTTCAACATCCTCTCCTTTGTAAATAATTCTAAGCATATTTATATTATATATGGTTAAATAAAAAAATAAAGGCAAAGATATAATCCTCTGCCTTTATAATAAAAAACTTAAATAACCACCATTATTTATTGCAACGATTGTCACAAGATCTGCAGTTAAAGCATCGGCAACTTCCACCCCTGGTAGTAATTTCATTAAGCCTTCGAGATGCCTCCTTTGTTGGGAGCCTGTTGATAACAACTGTTGGATTCACAAAAAAAGTACTTAGCATTTTAACACCTCCTTTAATTAATTTTTAAAATTAATTTATTTTCTAAAAACTTAATTATTATGGGTTTAATTAAATCTTCAGAAAAAGAAAATTCTTCCATTAAATTTTCAATCGTGAAGTATGGTTTATCACAAAGCTGCTTAATTAAATTAAACCCCTCTTCAGTGCAAAATTCAACTTTCCTGTGTGAATAAATAATCCAACCAAAGTTTTCTTTCCTAAAACGGAGTTGTTTGTTTATCTTTAGTGGGTCATTTTTGTGCAAAACGATAGTTTCTCTTTCTGGTAACTTTTGTATCCTCCCAAAATCCATAATTGGTTCAGTCATATACATATCATTACTATCATAACTACCATTCACCATTTTTCCAGACATTCTACAACCTCCCTCACAAATGATATTTGCATTACACTTTTGACATTCTTTGGGTAAAATATCACAACTAGACCAGAATTTCATTCTTTCCCATACTTCAGAAAAATCTTCAAACAAAAGGCTGCCAAATTCTTTATCTGATTGAACGCACGGCCTAACATTACCTTTTGATGAAATAGCGCAGGAAGATATAGCGGCAGAACAAATTCTGTTGCCAAGGAATGGAAGAAATTCCTCGTCTTCTTCCTCTTTAAATAAGCAACGAGGAATTGGTTCTAATGTATCTATTTCTAGACAAAAATCTCTTTGAACTCTCATTAGTTCTCTCAAAGAATTTTTACACTCTTCCTTACTTAAGAGATACTGTAGGTTGGATTTATGAGAAGGGACCATAGGAGTCATACAAAATGATTCAACGCCCAGCTCTTTAACCATTCTCCCAACCTCATAAATTTCATTTTGGTTCATCTTTGAAGCAACCATGTTAACGGAAACAGGAACCCCCGCTTCAATTAAATTAATTATTCCATTACGTGTTTTTTCAAAACCACCAGGTAAACCAGCAATCAAATTGTGTGTATCCTTTACCCCAAGTAAAGAAATTAGAGCATGATCTAATTTTTCTTCGAACATTCTGTGTGCAATTTCTTTACTTATAAGAACAGCATTGCTGTTCAGTCCTACTTCCATGTCGTATCTTTTTGCTTTTCTTAACAAAGAAAAAAACACTTCTGGGCGTAACATCGGTTCTCCTCCTGTTATGGTTATAACACTAACACCGCAATCATTGAGTTTATCAAGTACCAATAAAAAATCAGCGGCGCTTAACTCATTTTTTTTAACCACCTCGGAGTCGTATCGCCAAAAATTATAACAATGGCGACATTTCTGATTGCAAGCTTCTGTGAGCTCAATCTGAACATCTATCGGGAAAGAAAGTCTTTTCATAATAATATTGTTTTTTAATTTGCTGTTTATCTTAAGCATGGCACAATTGAATATTTTGTCAAGTTTTTTGATATCATGTAAATGCATTGCCCCCTGCTGGTTGACTTACCCCCTTTTTAATGTAATATATAGATATAAGTCCGTTTCGAAA
>CAZDEU010000256.1:0-2582 GCA_964504265.1 uncultured Bacteroidales bacterium | reverse complement strand
TTTTCTTTTAATACTTTTGCTATGTCATTTAATGTACCATATGATTCTGGTTTAATATCTGATTTATTAACATCAAATGTTATCCCATAAGTAATTAATTTTCCATCTGTTATAAGTTTACTGCGTGTATCAGGCGAGGCTGTAGTAATTTTAAAATTACTAATCATTGGATATGAATGTGCATCCCAACCTAAAAAATGGAATCTGTTAAATTTGGTATGAGCATAAATTTGAGTTGGCACATCAAGAACTTTTGCCCCTTGATGATAAATTCTTAGTCTTCTTTTTTGCATCCACATAATAACATGATTAACTTGTTCAGTAATTACTGGATTTTTGGAAGCTTTCCCTGTAAGCCACTCATTTTCAGGTTCATTTGAATAACCTATTGTATTCCATTCTTCTTTTCTTAAAAAAATATGTAAACCACCTTTGCCTGGGTAAAGATCAGCTTCTAATTCTTTGTAAGCATCAGGAGCTTCTTCATATAATGAAAATCTAATTCCGTGCTCATATTCAGCATCAGGAATAATATCAAATTCAATAATAAAATTGTCGGGGAAATTAATTGGTTTAGTATAACAATATACTGCATCTTCGCCATTAAGGTGAAACCACTTGCCAGGAGCAATGTTTATATTTTTAACTTCGCCACTTCCATTTGATGTCCATAGTGCAGGAAAATCACCAATTGCATCCTGACTAAAATCTTCATAATAAAGTACTTTATCGCCTGCAACAAAGTCATATTTAGTATAACTTTCAAGTTTTTGCTGGTTATTATTATTTACAGATGAGTTGTTTTTATTATTTTCTTCATAAACTTCATTTTCTGAGCCTTCACCTAATTCTTCCTCAGCTTCATCGTTATTTTTACTGTTTTTATTGTTTTTCTTTTTGAATAAATTTCCAACTCCTTCTTCAATTTTATTAAAACCTGCATCAACTCCTTGCTCAATTTTATCGTTTGCTCTGTTTGTACCTTGAGTTTTTACTGTTTCTTTTGGGTTAACAATTTGTGCATTAGATGCTGAACTAATAATTATAACTAATGCTAGCGCAATTATAATTTTTATTTTCATTTCAATTATTTTAAGTTATTGTTAAGTGTTTTAATTTTATTTAATTGATGTAAATTTAAATATAAGTAATTAATTTACATTATATTCATATATTTTACAACATTTGTTCAAAAATATTAATATATTTAAAATAACAATAGTAAAAATGCGACATATAAAAAGAACTATATAAATTGTTTGCCGCTATATATATTAACAATTCCTAAATTCCTCATAAAGAATACTTTGGGAGTCTCACCTGTAATAGATTTAAAATCTTTTATAAGGTGAGTTTGGTCAAAATAATTGCCAAGAAAAACTAAATCGTGGTAATCAATTGTTTTTTCTTTGGTAATAATATCCCATAAATAATTAATTCTAATTATTCGCAACAGCATTTTGGGTGTTGTTCCTACACGATTGCTAAATCTCCTTTGTAATGTTCTTTCGCTAATAGCAAGCTCTTTAACAATTTCGTGAAGATTTGTATTAATAGCCTTTTGTAAAAATATATCATAATTTCTGTCTGTTTCGTCAGGAATATATTTAAAAGGATAAATGTTTTTGATAAAATTGTTAAATATGTTAATTCTGCTAATATTGTTTTTAGTATGTTTTAATTCAGTCCATACAGGTTCAAAAAGTTGTTTTGGTAAATTGATATAAATGTTGTTATTTGGTTTTAGGTTAATATTTAAAATTCGCGAAAGCACTGTAGGCTTACAAGTTATAATCATGCAATCGTTTTGTCCATGTAAAGATATATATTGAGCTTTTTGTGAAAGTGGTACAATAAAAAAAGGTGGCAAATATTGTTTTATTATTGTGTTTATTTGTGGTAAATTTTTGAAGTGAAAAACAATAGAAACATCTTCGCGTGGAACATATTTATCTATTATATTAACATTAGCATCATATTTTATAAATTCATATTGTTTAATAAGCCATGATATATCATTTGAAGGTTGATGATAAATAACATTTGGTAACATATATCAATTTTATGTTCCAAAATTAATAAAATTATTGATTATGAATAATTATTGATATCTTATCAGACACATTAAAAAAAATTTAATAATAACGATTTAGCTACCAATATATAACAATATAACCATTACCCCCATTTCCGTTTGTTCCGCCATTGCCAACACCGCCAACGTAATCTGGGTCTGATGTATTAGCTGGTGTTTCATTAGTTCCACTTAACAATTGAGAATTTGATGTAAAAGTAGGGTCAATATACCCGCTACCACCGCCACCTCCTCTGTGTAGCCATGATCCTGCACGGCCACCTCCGCCACCGCCATAATAACCACCACCGCCAGCGCCACCTAAATTAGATGTTGCTCCCTGCAAATATGAACCCGAACCAGGATATGGAGCCATTGTTGATGTACCTCCTGCCCCACCAGCAGATTGTGTACCTCCTTTACCTCCGTAACTAACATCTGATGCAGCACTACCCGATAAACCTCCTCCAGCTCCTGCAGGCGAATTATTGCCTCCGCCACCGCCTCC
>CAZDEU010000255.1:0-2665 GCA_964504265.1 uncultured Bacteroidales bacterium | reverse complement strand
CATAATAAAGTGCAGGGCATTGACTATGCTTATACCTTACAAGGCTGGCTAAAAGGCGTAAACTCCGAAACCCTTGATACTCTGAGAGATATGGGCAGCGATGCCGCTCAAACCGCAGGCAACAACAACGCCAACTTTGCTAAAGATGTATTTGGATACTCGCTTAATTATTTTAATGGCGATTATGCTTCTATTACAAGCAGCAATTTTTTGGCAAGCAAGACAAATTTAACTAATTTGGCTACTGATGCACCCTCGCTTTACAACGGCAACATCAATTATATGGTTACCAGCATTACCAACCCATTAACCCACAAGCCATTGCCGCAATTAACCGCTTATAAATACGACCAGTTGAACCGTTTGTTGCAGATGAAAGCCTTCGACAGTGTTAATTTTGCTACGAACCAATGGGAGTACCAAAATTATGACAATAAGTATTTTAACAGCTTTAGTTATGATGCAAATGGGAACCTAATGACTGCCAATGCTTACAACGCTAACGGTGAAATAATTGATAACCAGGATTACAACTACCAAACAATTAACGGTTATAAGATAAACAACAGATTATATTCTATAAACGACTCATCTTTGCTTACAAGTGGCAATGACCTGTTAGACCAAATAGATTTTAATAATTACGAACCAACAATAAACTCGGTAAATAATTACATTTACAACGAAATTGGCGAATTAAAGGCAAATAAACAAGACAGTATTACCGAAATAAAATGGACAATTAGCGGAAAAATTAAGGAAGTTACACGAGTTATAGGTTGCCGCAAGTACAATTTAAAATTTGAATATGACCCAATGGGCAATCGCATTGCAAAGCATGTATTTAATAATAACGATGACAAATTATACAGCGAATACTATGTACGTGATGCACAGGGCAATACACTAAGTGTTTACAAACTTGCGTTTGACGAAAGCGAGCAACTGGCAAGTTTTGCCCAAAAAGAATTACATATATACGGCAGCAGTATGCTTGGTATGTATAAGCCCGAAACTGAGTTAATTTCAGCCATTCCGCAAGGTAATATTTATTCCAATTATTTAGGGCAAAAACATTTTACAGGCAGTAATCATCTTGGCAATACACTTGCGGTTTTTAGCGACATAAAACACCAATCCGACTATAATACTGATAGTATTGTCGATAGTTACACAGCCGATTTATTAGCCGTTAATGATTACGCACCATTCGGAGGCTTGCTATCAGAAAGAACCTTTAACAAAGGCACTTACCCCAACACCTTCAACGGCAAACGCGACGACCCCGAACTCGGCGACTGGCAAGACTATGGAATGAGAATGTACAGCCCGTGGGCAAGGAGATTTCCGACGGTGGACCCGATTGCGAAGGATTATCCAGAATTAACAACTTATCAGTTTGCGAGTAATACACCTATCTGGGGAGTTGACTGGGATGGTGAAGAAGTACGAATATATACTGAAACCACTGGAATTACAGGGCACTCATTTTTGACTGTTGGGTCAGGTGATGATATTATTGTTTATACTTATGGTAGATATTTGGGTGGAAGTAAAGAAAAATCTTCATCTGCAAGTACTGATCCATCTGGACGTGGTGTATTAATTAGGTTGAAAGGAATTGATGCCAAGCAATACTTAAGACATGAACTAAATGATTTAAATGCAAAGTCATTTGAAATAACAGATGCTAACGAAGATATTGTAAAAAAAGTAGCTAATCAAGTATTCAGTACAGGTAGAAAACTTAATGAACAAGAGGAAGCAGAGTATAAGGTTAAATATGGCACGCCAGACGATGCAAGAGTTATTGACCAATATAATTTATTGAAAAATAATTGCACAACCAAGACAATTAATGCAACAATAGCTGTTGGTACTGAATTAGATTTTATTTATTATACAGGACCTGTTGCACCAGATATCCCAAATTTACAGCATGAGATTAATATTCCATCAGATTTACAAGGCTATTTATTACATAAATCATATACAAAAACTAGTAATGTAAAAAATGTTACAGATACTGTAAAAAAAGAAGTAAATTAAAACTAAGTGTTGCTAAACTTGAGAACTTTAAAAAAAGAAAATATTACAATAAGAAATTTATACAAGATATTAATGATATTTTTTTCATTGTATTTACTTTATGCTACATTCGGTATTTTTATAAATGCTGGAATTAATTTGCAATACGAAGTATATAGTACCAAAGATATTGCTTATATATTTTTTTATTCTAAAGTTCTAATGGTATATATAGTCCTTGTTTTAATTGGTTTAATCTTTTCTTTTAGAAAATAAATTTACTTGACATCGTTAAGGACGTTTGCGAGAGCGTCCTTAATTTTTTTTCCCGACAAAAGCATCCACGATGGCAGTGTTCCAATTTATGCTTTTCAATCCTTTCAAGTTTTTTGAGCCTAATAACCAAACAATTACAAATTTCAAAAGCCAATAACAAGTGTAGTACACAACTTTGAGCCTTTACAACCAAAATCAACGGCTCAATCTGCCCTACCGAGCGTAAGCAAGGCAAACCGGCGAGCCAGCGTAGGCGTGAACTGCAAAAGCCTTGCAAATACGCAAAAGGGCAATATCCCGACAGGCTTTAGCAAATAGCACTTAGTACAAGAAAGTAAAAGCCTGTCGGGATAAGCTTTGC
>CAZDEU010000254.1:0-2666 GCA_964504265.1 uncultured Bacteroidales bacterium | reverse complement strand
TTTGATGAAAAATCTTAATGGTGCTTCAGTTGTTACTACCGAAGGAATACCCGAAAATGTACGTGATGTAATTGCAAAGGCTTATGTAGCTAAAGGTGCTGTTCAATGTGGTTTTTGTACTCCAGGACTTATAATGCGCACAAAAGTTTTATTTCAGGAGAAACCTCAGGCTACTCGCGAAGAAATCCGTAAAGCCATTGGTCTTAATTTATGCAGATGTACCGGCTATGTTAAAATTATTGATGCTATTGAACTTGCATTAAATGCTTTGCGTAATAACGAAAAAGTTGTGTTGCCTATTACAAATGGCCATACTCGCACCAATCTTCCTAAATATAATGCTTATGAAACTGCTATTGGCAAAAGAAAATTTGTAAACGATATTAGTTTGCCGGGCATGCTTTACGGAGCTTTGCGTTACAGCGATTATCCAAGAGCAGTTGTTAAAAATATTGATATTTCTGAAGCTGAAAAACATCCTGGTGTTGTAAAAGTCTTTACTGCTTCCGATATTCCAGGACAAAGATATCAAGGTATTGTTTATAAAGACTGGCCTGTTATGATTGCCGAAGGAGAAACTACAAATTATATTGGCGATGTATTGGCAGGTGTTGTAGCTGAATCTGCTGAAATTGCACATCAGGCCGTTAAACTTGTAAAAGTTGAATACGAGGTTCTTGAGCCTGTTACTGATGTTTTTAAAGCTACTGAAGATAGTTCTCCTCAGGTTCATAGAGGCAAATCTAATCTTTTAGAAAATTGTCGTATCGAAAGAGGTGATTTTGAAA
The DNA here is from genome assembly GCA_964504265.1 of uncultured Bacteroidales bacterium. Taxonomy (GTDB): domain Bacteria; phylum Bacteroidota; class Bacteroidia; order Bacteroidales; family JAKIYJ01; genus JAKIYJ01. The sequence continues at coordinate 1,878 of CAZDEU010000254.1, read as the reverse complement.
ATACCTTAAAAAATGCTGCTTATGTTGTTCAAGGTAATTTTGAAACTCAACGTATTGAACATGCTTTTCTTGAGCCGGAGTCTGCTGTAGCTCATGTAAAAGGTGATAAACTTGAACTTTTTAGTCAGGGACAAGGTGTTTATGTAGATAGACAACAAATCGCATCAATGCTAAATCTTTCAACCGATAAGGTTCATGTTATACTAGTTCCTTGTGGTGGAGGTTTTGGTGGAAGAGAAGATATGACTGTTCAAGGGCATGTTTCTCTTTTTGCATGGTTGCTTAATAAACCTGTTAAACTTACTCTTACTCGCGAAGAATCTATAAGAATGCATCCTAAACGCCATCCCGTTTTTATGGATATGACCTTAGCTTGCGACGAAAAAGGAATGTTTACCGGACTTAAACTTCGTGCAAGAGGTGATACGGGAGCTTATATCTCCGTTGGTACTAAAGTTATGGAAAGAGTTGCCGGTCATGCTGCCGGTGGTTATTATGTCCCTGTTATTGACCTTCAGGCTTTAACGGTTTCTACTAATAATATTCCTTGTGGTGCTATGCGTGGTTTTGGTGCTAATCAAGTTGCTTTTGCCATCGAAAGTTGTATTGATATGATTTGCGAAAAAGGTGGTTTCGACAGATGGCAAATCCGATACGATAATGCTTTAAGAGATGGTCTTGCAACTGCTACTGGACAAGTTCTCGAAGGTGTTGGTATCAGAGAAACTTTACTTGCTGTTAAAGATGAATTTATAAACGCTAAGTATGCAGGTATTGCTTGCGGTATTAAAAACTCAGGTGTCGGTAATGGCATGAATGACGAAAGTTTTGTTAAAATTCATATTGTTGATGAAAATAAAATAATTATACATCATGGTTGGACAGAAATGGGGCAGGGAATACACAATATGGCTATTCAAACGCTTTGCGAAGAAACCGGTATTAAACCCGAAATTATTGATGTTGTAGTTGATACAGAAGCTGAAATTATTACCGGCATGACTACTTCGTCTCGTGCTACGGCTTTGCTTGGTAATGCAATTATCGAAACTGCCAAAGAATTAAAAAAGGATATTGATAATTTTGGACTTGCAGCTCTTGCCGGTAGAATGTATCAAGGTGGCTGGGTATGCGATTGGACTACAAAACCAGGTGCTGATGTCGAAAAAATTATAACTCATTATTCTTATGGTTATGCTACACAAGTTGCTATCCTTAATGATAAAGGTGATGTAGAAAAGGTAATTGCTGCTCACGATGCGGGTCATATTATGAACCCCACAATGTTTGAAGGTCAGGTTGAAGGTGCTGTACACATGGGACTTGGCTATGCTCTTACCGAAGAACTTCCTATGAAAGACGGCTATCTTGTTAGCGATAAACTCCGCGATTGCGGTGTGCTGAGAGCTAAAGATACTCCAGAAATTAAAGTTATTGGCGTTGAAGTAAAAGATACTGTTGGTCCTTACGGTGCAAAAGGCCTTGGTGAAATTGGACTTGTTCCTACTGCCGCTGCAGTTGCTAACGCACTTTATACTTTCGATAAAGTTAGAAGATTTAGATTGCCGATGAGGAGAAAGTGATTTTTATTAATAAAAATTTAAAAATTGAGAAGTAAGTGGATGCCCTAGCTTCTCTTTTTTCTATTCTATTGTTGAGCTTGCCTCGAAATGTTCTTTATTTGAGAAAATTTTAATATAGCTCTGATTAATTATATAAACAAGGCGATGTATACCCTTGTTTAATATACGAATCTATTACTGTTTTTTGTTTTATTACTTTTCGGAGTGTATCCAATGTTTAAACAGAACTTCCTGTCTAAACATATACATATAATTATATTGAATTTAATTTTTACGATTATTTTGTTCCTTTAGT
>CAZDEU010000253.1:0-2673 GCA_964504265.1 uncultured Bacteroidales bacterium | reverse complement strand
CACATGATATTTAAACTTTTAAAATACTGGTTGTCTTTATATTACTGGGATTATGCCTCAGTTGAGTCTATTAAAAAGATGCAATTGAAAAAATTTAGAAAAATATTTGAATATGCTCGCGAAAATTCTAAGTTTTACAAGGATTTGTATAGTAAACATGGTTTGATGGATCTGAAAATTGAGTCTTACGAAGACATTGAAAAAGTACCTATTGTAACTAAATCAATGTTAAGGGAATATAAATTTGAGGATATATTGACTTGCAAAATTAATTCAAATATTAATGTCCATAGTACAAGCGGCTCTTCGGGCGAACCTTTTAAAATTGCTTTTAAAAAGTTCGAAGATTATACTTCACATGTCAGACTTACTACTAATTTGATGAAGTTTGGCTATAGCCCCTTTAAAAAAATGGTCTTAATTTCTCGTTATGAACTTGGTCATAAATTTGAAGTTGAAGAAGATTTGAATTTTGTAAAATATATTCAGAAAAAAATTGGCTTATTTCAAAGGGAAGTAATATCAATTTTTGAACCTGTTGATATTATTATTGAAAAATTAAAAAAAATAAAGCCGTTTATTATTTGGTCAACGCCTACTATGATGCATTTAATTGCTAATGAGTTGGAAAAAAGAAATGACAGAATTAATATTCCTTTAATTTTTTTTATGTCCGAAACTATTTCTGATAATCAAATTGAACTTTTCAGGAATAGATTATGTGTAAATTTTATTGATGTTTATGGCATGATGGAATCTCCTTGTATTGGATATAGCTATAATAACACGACGTATAAAAAAAATATTGTAAATTCAGTATTAGTCGAAGTTATTAATAAACGTGTATTTAATGATGATGAAATTGGAGATGTTATCGTTACTAACCTTTATAATAGTGTAATGCCTTTTATACGTTATAGTACAGGCGATTACGCCGGTGTACTTCACGAAAAGGATTTTCCTATTAAGAAAATTGGGAAAATTCTTGGTCGCTTCGAGGATATGATTACATTAAATGATGGTAAAATAATTCTTTTTCATCAAATTTATCAGTTGTTTGCTGATTTTCACGAATGTGAAAAATATAAATTGTTGCAATTGGAAAATGGTAATATTGTACTTCAATTAAAAATAAAGCATAAAGCCGATCAAAGTGATGTGAAAAATATTGCTCTTCAAAGATGGAATTCAAGATTCTCGGAATACCCTATTAATGTTGAATTTGTTGAGGACTTTTCTATTGACCCCAAAACTGGTAAATTCAAATTGCTCGAAAGACTTAAATCGTAATTAAATATGGATACTACGCAGAACGAAAAAGATATTATTCAGAAACGAATTGCCTTTATGGCATTATCGGGTAAATTTTTTGATAATATTCCTATTTTTATTAGAAAAAATTTGGGCTTTGGGCAAAAACATTCCTATCAAAGAATTCCCGATAAAATGTTGCATTATATTTATGATTTAATGCTTTATATTAAATATGGAAATAAAATTCAAAATATTGGAAATGCTTTTGAAAGTCTTGTGAATTTTGATGATAAATTTAAACAACATCCTTTGCATTTGGGATTTTATTATGATAAAAACCTTCATTCACTCGTTGGAACTGCAACTGGAATCGATATAAATGTTAGTAATGGCAAACATCATATTATTGAACTTAATCGCTCCATTGGTATTTTAGAACAAATCAGACCAATTTACCCCACTAAATATGGTCCCGAAATATATAATATTGTAAATTTTGCAAAAAAATATAATTTTCGCAAAGTTTATGTAATGTACAGCAGGTTACATTTATACAAAAAAGAATTGTTAGAAGCCTCTGCTGAATTTGGTTTGGAAATGATTCCTGTTGCTTACCCTTGGGTTGAATTTGATGAAAATTATAAGCATTATTTTATGCCCGATAAACTTGAGCCTGATACATTATATATGAGATTAGAACCAGGTTATAGTCCGTTAATGTATTATATCAGCGATAAGTTTGTATCTTATAAGTGGTTGAGACATATTGTAAATCAATTTCCCAATAAATATAATCTTATTAATGTTCCTGAAACTGACAATACATTTAGGATAAATGTTGATAATTATTCTGAGAAATGGCCCAACCTTGTTGTTAAACTTAGTGGTAAGATGCAGGGACAAGCTGTTTTTATGTTAAAAGCCGATAGCGAAGAAAAAGCTATGGAAGCTCTTAAAATTAAAAGCAAAAATGAAATACCTCCATTGTTTAAAGCTCCTTTTACCGAAAAAATTGTAGATAAACTCTTTGGTCAGGATAAAACTGTTGTTTATCAGGATTTTGCCCCGCCTTCTCTAAGGGATGGTAAAGCTGGAAGAATTAGAATTAATGTATTTGCTAACCCTCTTGAAAGTTTCTCTCTTTCTGATTATTATATGTGGACGGTTTTTAATGCCCCCGATAAATGCCCCGACGGTTTATTGATAAATCCTGAACCTTATATTGTTAATTGGAAATTTTCAGGTAAAAAAGCTCAATTTGTTGAATTGACCGATAAAGAAAGAGAATTGACCGATGCAGCTACACCTCAAATATGTAATTTAATTCAAAATGGATTAGAAAATAAATTTTTCTAAATGTTTTAATATTGTGATTTTAAAAACAATCTTATATTTGTACTATAAACTTTACTTATAACG
>CAZDEU010000252.1:0-2705 GCA_964504265.1 uncultured Bacteroidales bacterium | reverse complement strand
TTGATTTTTACTTTCAATTTATGTTAGAAATTTGCTGAATTTTAAGGAATTAGAACAAAAGGGATTCAATATACCTTAATACTTTTTTTTATGCGGAATCCGTATTAAAACATAATCTTTTTAAAATGCTTTTATTCCTTCACTTTTTTTTTAAAGTAATAAAAAAACGGGGGGGGGTGTTTTTTCCTGTTTTAGTTTAATTTTATTTCCGATTTCCTTCATTATCCACAAGGCAAATTTGGAAGGAACAGAAAACATAAAAGGGGAATCTACCTTTGCAGATGCAAATCTTATAGTACCTCAAAAAAGATTTAACAAAAAACATTAAAATTCACAATCTATAAAAATTTTGTATACTTTTGTGGCAATTTTTTAGGAAAAATCATGTTTATTTTTAAAAACAAATAAAACTAAACAATTATGGTTATCTATTTATACTTACTTGGAATTAATGTAATAAGCTCCATTTTATTTATTTGTGATAAAAAAAACGCCGAAAAAAAAAGACATAGGGTAAAAGAATCCCATTTGCATATGTTAGAAATATTGGGAGGCATTTTTTCCATATTCCCATTAATTTTCCTGATAAAACACAAAAACAAAAAGCCATCCTACTATATCATTTCATTGTTAATCATTACATCATGGATCATAGGCAGCATTTATTTATACAATAATTTATATGTTATATATTGACGATAAATTTAACAAAACCGTTTAAATTTTATGTTATGTAAAACAAAAAGGATTGATATTAATCCAACTTTATGTTTTAATATCATTTAAAAGGAAACGAAACATGATTTCTGGATATACATTAAATTGTATTCAAAATAAAAGGTCGTTTTATTTTATTTCAATCATAAAAAACGGAGGATAAATCACAAACAAAACCGCAAAAAAACATCTTATTGATTATAATTCAATAGCATATCATAACAAATAAAGATAAAAATATTTTAATTAAAAAAACATAATTTGTATCAAAAAAAAACATACTTTTGCAGCGAAAAATTCAAAACCTCTTTTAGTTTTTTTCTGTCTTTAAAATAAAGACAATATATGCATAACAATCGCATTAAAGCATTTTTTTCAACTTACATGTTTTATAATAAATAATTTATTTTTATGGCAACCAAGACTAAAACTCTTGATTTGGAAGGATTAAAAGAAAAAACCATTAATCAGTTGTATAGAATTGCAAAAAAAGAACATATCCCCGACTACGATAATTTAACCAAAGCTAACTTAATAGAACTAATTCTCGAAAAACAAAACATGAACACTAAGATAGAATCAAATACCACAGATAAAAAAGAAACATCAAAAAGTAAAACAAAACAAATATCCGAAGACAAAAGCAAGAAAAAAAAATCGCCCCAAAAAGAGGATAAACAAGCCGATGTAATCGAAACAATTTCAAAAGAAAACACAAAACCTTTAACTATGGAAGAAAAAGACGAACCAAAAACAGAAAAGAAAAAAAGGAAAAGATTAAAAATTAATCCTGTTACAATTATCGACGTTAACGAAAATGCAAGCATATCGATCGAGGCGGAAAAAGTCTTAAATACATTTGAAAAACCAACAGAAAAACAAAAAGAAGAACCCATAGTAGAATCCGAAGAAATGACATTTCAATCCACAGATAATAAAGAAATAAACAACAATCAACCTAACTCTCAGACTCCTCCCGTTTATCATATCCCAAAAAACATTGAATTTTTTGGAAATATTGTAGGAGAAGGCGTATTGGATTTGTCAAACGAAGGATTTGGATTTTTACGTTCATCAGATTATAACTATTTAAATTCCCCCGACGATATTTATGTTTCACAATCACAAATTAAATTGTTTGGATTGAAAACCGGTGATATTGTACAAGGCATGATTCGGCCACCAAAAGACGGAGAAAAATATTTTCCCTTATTAAAAGTAGATTTAATAAACGGGAAATCACCCGAAGCCGTTCGCGATAGAATACCTTTTGATTATTTAACTCCACTTTTCCCCGACGAAAAAATCAATTTAACCGGACATCCCTCATCCAGCATATCTACCCGTATCATTGATTTATTTGCACCTATAGGGAAAGGACAACGCGGATTGATAGTAGCCCAACCAAAAACAGGAAAAACCGTTTTATTGAAAGAAATCGCCAACGCAATTGCTTATAATCATCCCGAAATATATTTGATAATACTTTTAATCGACGAACGTCCCGAAGAAGTTACCGATATGGAACGCAGTGTTAAAGCCGAAGTAATTTCTTCAACTTTCGACGAACCCGCCGAACGGCATGTGAAGATTGCAAACATTGTACTTGAAAAAGCTAAACGTATGGTTGAATGCGGACACGATGTTTGCATATTATTAGATTCCATTACCCGTTTGGCACGTGCATTTAATACCATTGCGCCCGCCTCTGGTAAAGTTCTTTCCGGTGGTGTGGAAGCCAATGCCCTACAAAAACCAAAACGTTTTTTCGGTGCTGCACGTAAAATTGAAAACGGAGGTTCTTTAACTATTATTTCGACCGCTTTAACCGAAACAGGCTCTAAAATGGACGAAGTGATTTTTGAAGAATTTAAAGGAACGGGCAATATGGAACTTCAATTAGATAGAAAACTATCCAACAAACGCATTTTCCCGGCTATCGATATTGTTGCATCCAGCACAAGAAGAGATGATTTACTCCAAGACAA
>CAZDEU010000251.1:0-2711 GCA_964504265.1 uncultured Bacteroidales bacterium | reverse complement strand
ATGACAGGAATGTGCTTCGAAGTGCCAAACGTTTCATATGCGTAACCGTTATCGGCTATATTAAGAACCAAAGACAGTAACAAATATGAAAGAATTGAAAAAAAACATTGAGCATTATTCTAATGACTATTTGTACATGGACGGATTAGTTCCATCGATATCACTTGGACAAATACATGAAGAATTTAGATTATATAATATCGACAAGACTCAGTATGAAAAAATATTGCTCGACTTTTTTGAAATTACTGATAAAAAGGTCAATGAAAATTATTTGATTTCTGAATTATCCCACGGACAAAAATTAATTCTTTCTGCACTCATGGTTCTTAATTCATCTGCTGAAAAAATACTATTTCATAATTTCTTCACATCAATTAGTCAGAAGAATAGAGAAAAAATAAATTTAATTATTGCAACAAAATCTGAAGGCGGTAAATTAATACAAATAAAATGAATACTATTTCAACGATAGAGAAAGGAGAATATCAATTAAACAGCAGTTTAAGAGTTACTCTTGATACCTCAATCAAATTCAAGCTTGGGAATAACTATATTATTACTGGAGAAAATGGAATCGGTAAATCTACATTTATAACTAAACTTTTAATACCAAGTGCAATAGTTAATTCAAAAGACAATTTTTTAATTTTTTATGCCTCTCAGGATTTTACCATTCAGTATTATGTAATTAAGTGTTATTATAATGGTCTCCTTAATGAAAAGAATGACTTCGGCTCAATTGATAAAGTAATAGATTTTATTAAGCTAAAGTTTGTTGATTTTAAAAGTTTTACTACTCAAAACATAGTATTTATTGTTGATGAAATTGACCAATATTTAACGATTGAAAATTTTCTTTATAATTTGGATTCTACCAACTATAGTATATTTCTTTCAACTCACAATGAGAAAAATTTTAAATCAAACTTGATATTCCATAAAATAAACTTTGAAAAACTCAGCAGAGATAAATCCAAAATAATGCTTAATGATGAATCCAATTATTAAAATGCTTGGCGGGTTTTTAACAACCTTTATAAGTGTAATTGTTTTAAATTACATTATTAACAATAATTTACCTATTCTTTCAGGGTTATTAATTCTTGTTGTTCTTCTTTTCTACATTTTTTACGGTGCAAAGGTTTTCTGGAAACTTGCAAAATTTTGGATAAAGTTTGCGTTGTTTTTAATTGCTGTATTTGTTTTATTTGGCATCATTAATTGTAATGGTTTTGAAAGGAGTTGCTTAACAGAGAGTTTTTTTAACGGCAGCAAAACGGCTCTTATTCTTTTAAACACTGTCTTTATTTTAGAGCTATATATACTTTCAATTACTATTGATGACATTTTATCTATTAATCTCCCAATTAAATATTTAAAGGTTTTAATTCTTATGAGAACTTTAATGAATCAGGTTCTCGCAAAATTTGAAAATGACAAAATTTTATTCAATATTATCCCCGAATTTCAGATAGTTCATAAATCAAAACTTAAGAACTTAAAACCAATGTTTTTAAAGAATTTGATTCATATAATGACTTTGACGTTCTTCATTAAAGAACAAGGAGAAATTTTGGGTCCATTGATTGACAATAGAATTATTCATACACATAAAACAAAAGCAAATGGAAAGTAAAAAATCAGAACCAATTAAGTGGTACACTGTAGTAAGTTTTACTGTAGTCGTACTTGTAATTACAATGTTTGCTAGAATTCCTTTACCTTCTGGTGGTTATTTTAACTTTGGTGACGTTGCAGTAGTTTTTGCTGGATTAATGTTAGGTAAATTTGGTGGAGCAATTGTTGGAGGTGTTGGCTCTGCTCTTGCCGATATTCTTGGCGGATTTGCAATTTTTTCTCCATTAACTTTATTAGCGAAAGGATTTGAGGGTTTATTTAGTGGGTTCGCTAAAAATAAAACAGGTTTTATTTTTTGGATTCTACCTGGCATTGCTGTAATATCAATGGTTGGTATTTATTTTGTTGGAGAAATATTTATGCCAGCAATAAAACTGCAAGGAGCAATTCTTGAATTACTTCCAAACTCAATACAGGCTGTAGGAGGTTATATTGGAGGTGTCCTATTATTTAAAATTTACTCACGCGTAGCTGACTAAAATTAATAACGATGGCAAATTTATCAAAACCAACTTCCACACTTAAAAGTAGTGGAAATTATAAAATGGAAATTCAAATTGGTATTTTAGGAATTATTGCTGGTTTAGGTTTTTTCAAGATTGATGAATTAACTTCATTCATCACGACACTTAGTCATACTTTACAATCATCAGGTTTAGAAAGTCGCAATCTTTTTCTCATTGTCTTTATTACAGCTACAATATTTCTCTATCTTTTATACTTAATCACTTTCGGCATAGCATTAATCAAGCTTTACAAAGGTCAAGATATTCTTAATATAATCTTATATACTGTTTCTTTCTATTTTGCAATGTATTTTCTAATAATTGTTCTCATGTTGCAAGACCCAGAAATTATGGAAAATAAGCCAGAACTAAATAAGAATGAGGATAATACTACTAAAATTGACAAATTGAAAGAAGAGGGAAATAGAAATACAGCCGATAACATTTTGTATATGTCAGAGCGGGTTTTGTGCAAACTTGAGAATTTTTCTCTCGCATAAACTTCGTGGTAGCTTGAAAGGATAATCTCCCGTAATCCGCTCCGCCACATACAATTTACCGTTA
>CAZDEU010000250.1:0-2755 GCA_964504265.1 uncultured Bacteroidales bacterium | reverse complement strand
ATAATGCTATTCCTAACCTGTACTCAATATCGGGCAACGATAAACTTGCAATGAATGGCTTACCTTTGCCACAGGATAATACTATTATTCCTCTCGGATTTAAAGCTCCGGCAACAGGTATTTATTCTATTCAGGCTGTCGATATATTAAATCTTGACAAAGGCGTTTGGTTAGAAGACGTAGCTAAAGGTACACTCACTAATTTGAAACAGTACCCCGATTATAGCTTCTTATTCAATTCTGATGACCCTGCCGAAGGCAGATTCTTCTTGCGTTTTGGCGAAGAAACAGCTACAGGATTACCAGCATATTCTGGCGATAACAACTTCTCGTGCTGGGCTTTTGGTAATCAGATTGTATTGTCATATAATACTCAAAACAATAATGTTGCAAAAGTAGAATTGTTTGATGCTTTAGGACGTAAAATTTATCAAAAAGATAATATAGCAGCAGGTATGCATACTTTGAACCCCGAAGCTCCTGTTGGTGTGTATATGCTCAGATTTACATACCCCGAAGGGAATAAAACAGTTAAACTTTATTTAGAATAATATTAAAATAATCTAATATGATAATAATAAAATATAAAATAATTTTTTTCACCCGCTTTGTGCGAACGGGAATTTCGGGCAGAGCTTCGCCAAGAAAATATCTTGTTTACAATAACATATTAATTTAAAATTTAATAATAAATCAATAATAAAAACAAACAAATAATCAAATTTTAAAAACAAACAAAAATAAATAACCAAAAACCAAACACAATGAAAAAGAAAAACAAAAATCTGCTTGGCCGTTTAAAATCAGTAATTTTACTGGCAAGCATTATTGTTATGGGGCTAAGTGCTACCGCTAACAATATAACAGTTTCAAATGTTCAGCATTTGCCAAATGCGGCTACTAATGTTGATACAATCCGATTTACAATTAGCTGGGACAATAGCTGGCGTAATACAGGAACACCCGGTACCACTCAAAATTATGATGGTGCATGGGTTTTTGTAAAAACACGCCCATCTTGTTCCAAAGACTCCTCAGCTCCTGCCGCTAATTACAATCATGCATGGTTGCTGAACAACATTTCTGCTTATCCCACAGTTAGTGGTACAACTCTTGAGCTTGGTACAACCGATATTTTAAGTTCTCCTCGTGCAGTTGGCATTTTTATTTACAGAGATGCTGATGGTTCAGGTACTTTTACTCAAATTGTTGATGTATTATGGGACAGAGCTACAATGGCTACATACTGGGGTTCATACAATCCTGCTAATGCTCCTTATATTCCTGTTGATGGCTGGGATATAAGAGTATATGCTATTGAAATGGTTAAAATTCCTCAGGGTAGTTTTTATCTTGGCGATGCTTCAGGTACTTCACCTTATGGATCATACTGTACTTTTGGCTTAGGTAATGGAAGTAGCCCCACTCAGCCGTATTCTGTTAATGGTGAAGGCCAAATTAATATGGGTAGTAGTTCAGGTTACTTGTATACAAGACTTAATTCTTCAAAATCACAAGTTGGATGTACCAGTTATCCATTAAGTGGAACATTACCTGCTCCTTTCCCTAAAGGTTACGATGCTTTTTGGGTTATGAAATACGAAGTTACCCAACAGCAGATTACTGATATGATGAACAGCTTTAACCGTGCTTATCAATATAACTATGTGCCAGCAAATAACTCTTATAGACCTCCAATGGCGCAAGGGCAATCTAATACTAGTAATCCATATTGGGTTACAGGTCAGAATCCTACTGCACCAAATAATCCAACTGAAATGTACAGAAATGGTTGTTATATACCAAAAACTTATGATCCTAATGCTCCTATTACATTTTACAATAATCTGAATAATGTTATGGACGATCCAACAACATGGAATGATATTGACGATGGGCAAACTATATCTTGTAATTATCTTGAGCCAAAGTATGATTTAAATTATGGTCTTTGGAGATTTTTAGATTGGGCATGTTTACGTCCTATGACAGAAATGGAATTTGAAAAAATTTGTCGTACTCCAGGTGCAGGTTTGCCTCCTATGTTTGAATCTCCATGGGGACTTGATGTTACATCTACAGCTAATTATAATTATGTTGTAAGCGTTCAAAATTCTGGCAGACCTAATGAAGTTCCTACAAACATAGGTGCTACAGGTTTATTTCATGGTTCACCAAACACTGCGCCTTCACTTAGGGGACCTCGTCGTGTAGGTTCAACTTATGGTGCAAGTACAAATCGCGTACAAGCAGGTTCTTCTTATTATGGTGTTGCTGATATGGCCGGTAACCTTTGGGAAGTTGTTATTGCAATATCAACAACTACACCTAACGGATTTACTCGTACAGCTACAGGTGACGGTCTTATGAATACTTCAGGTACTTCTTATGGATTTCCCAATGAATGGCCTGTTACAGGACCTACTAATACTACAATTTCTACTAATGCCTATATGTTTCGCGGAGGTTCATGGTATAATGATTACAGAGATGCTAAAATAAGCTCTCGTTATTATGAATCAGCTTCATGGCCAGTTGAATCTGTTGGTGGTCGTGGAGGCCGTTAATATTTAAATTAAAAAATTAATTTTTAGAAAAGAGACCAGAGTATTCTGGTCTTTTTTTTTATATTGTGAAAAATATAATTATTGTAAAACTTACATTTAATGTACATTTGTATTACAAATAAGCATCAAACATTAAATAAACTATGTTTATTATAACCGACAGTGGTTCTACCAAAACCCAATGGGCT
>CAZDEU010000249.1:0-2778 GCA_964504265.1 uncultured Bacteroidales bacterium | reverse complement strand
ATAATTTTATTAAAATGTTTTGCAAATATAATAAGTTTATATTTGTCATCAATTATAATACGTTTCAATAGTATCAATTTTATGTATAACTATATAAAAAAAGAGTTTATACAAATTTTAATTATCATTTTGCAAATTTTACTGATTTTCGCCAAAAACATAAAGAAAACACCTGCTTGAAGAGATATTGTATATCAGTATATTGGCAATAATTGCAGGGGCTTAGGACATAGAAGACATTGCCAGATATGCCAGAAGCAAGAAAAATTGGCTATCAGCTTTTCTTGTTTTAAAAAGCAGAAAACATGAATATTATTAGAAAAATAGCTTTAAACAAAATGAAATCAGATAAAGATAGTATAAAAGGGAAAAAGAAAAAATGTGGTTGGGATGATAATTACGCAGCTAAAATTTTTGGTAAATGATGGATTAAAAATTGTAAGACATACATATAATACGTCTACCTATTATTCTTAATAGTATTAAGATTATGACCATTTATTTGTAAGTTATTTCTTTTAAAACACTTATGAAGAAGGACGGGAAAGTGAAAAATTATCACACGTTTGCCCTATTGTCATTGATGAATTGTTTGAATTTGTTTTCCATTTTTCTATAAAAGAGTTATTACTTCTTTTGATAATACATAATAATTATTTAATATTATATATATTTCGTTTTAGCAACAAAAAACAACAAATAACATCAAAACAAAAGAAAATATTTTTTGTTTTTTGGTGCAAAAGTCAATAATAAACAAGGATTGAGTAAACATAAGAAAAATACTTTACTTTCCTATACAAAAAGTAATGTATATCATTTACAACACTGTATATCAATATATTAACTGTATTTATAAATCAAAATAATGTAAATTAGCAGCAAAAATTATTGAAAATTTAGTTTCTGAATTAATAATTTTGAAAAAATCATCATATTGATTAATCATCAATTGCAATTTTTTTTAATCATATCATAAACATCTTCAAGCTCTTCATTGTTACTGTTTTTTCTTAACGCAATTAGTATATTTAATTCAAAGCTCTTTTAACATTTATTTATAAAAAGGTCATTATTTCCAGTTTTCAGGTTTTTTAATCATATAACCGTTGGGTAATTTTATTTCTGTTGGGAGTATAGATGTTTTAAATTGTTTAACTGCCCCATCCAATTTTTTAAAATTGTTGCACAATGAATAAAGATTTGATGAGAACCTTGCAGGTGGAAAATAAACAAAAATTTTGTGTATTGGGTCAAATTCTCTTATAAATTCTATTGGTGGTATTAAATCGCTATCTGCTGAAACTATTATGCTTATATCACAACGTTTATTGACAACATCGCTAATAAGCCGTGTAGCAATTCTTACATCAGTTTCTTTTTCTTCAAAACTCTTAATAACGTTATTACATTTATTACATATTATTTGCTTAGGCAAATACCTACCTAAGTGTAATCTAAATAATGGATTTAATTTATTGGCTGAAAATAACAAATCCTGCTTATCAGATTTATTTTTATTTAAAGGACGAGCTGAAAAATAATTTACTTCTATAAGATGTTGATGGGGTTTTAAAAATTGTTGAAAAAAGTAAGTATAATCAAGCCAATAAAAATGTTTCCATTTTCTTGACTTTAATCCGTAATAAAAATTAAAACCATCAACATAAACAATAACTCGTTGCTTTGTTGCTTCTGTCATAATATTAAAAAATAAACCCCTCTGCTTTTGAGGGGTCAGCCTTAGTATTTCTCAACTAAGGGGGGTTTTGGACTACAAAGATATATAAAAAATTTATTAAATACAAATAAATAATAAATTATTTTTTGAAAAATCATCAATTGCAAAATTTTCTAATCATATCATAAGCTTCTTCAAATCCTAATTCACCTGCTTTGCTTAAATCCATGCAACCACTATCTATTTGTCCTAATATAATTTTAGCTAAGCCTCTGTTATAATATGCATCAGATGCATACCGTGGGTTAATCTCTATTGCTCTGCTGTAATCAGCTATCGCTCCTTTGTAGTCTTGGAAATCATATTTTGCATTGCCTCTTTTAAAATAAGCCTCTGCATAATTTGGGTCAATCTCTATTGCTTTGCTATAATCAGCTATTGCACCTCTGTAATCTTGTAAGTTATGTTTGGCAACACCTCTCAGGAAAAATGAATAATCGCTCATTTTATCATGTGAATAATTGCTCTTGCTATCAATCGAAATGAGTTTATTAAAATAATATATTGCCCCTGTATAGTCATTTAGTAGATTTAATTTAACTTCGCCACACTGAGAAATATAAGCTAAATTATCGGGCTCTATTTCTACTGCTTTTTCATAATCTTCAACTGCTCCACTGTAGTCATTTAGTGATAATTTAGAGTTACCTCTATCAAAATAAGCCTTTGCATAATTTGGGTTAATCTCTATTGCTTTTGTGAAATCAGCTATTGCACCTTCGTAGTCATCAATAACATATTTGGCATTACCTCTTTCAAAATATGTTTCAGCAGTTTGCCCGAAACTAAACAAACTCATTAATAAAACTGTAACAAAAATTTGTATTTTCTTCATAATCTTGATTTTTAAATCTAATATTAATTACATAAATCTCTAATCATATCATAAGCTTCTTCAAAACCTAATTCACCTGCTTTGCTGAAATCTATACAAGCTGTTCCTGCATTTCATGTTGAACTACTGTAAAACAATTTGTTTTGAACATAGCTAAACAGACACTATTAATAGGCAAACTACCTGTATTTGCTCCTGTTTC
>CAZDEU010000248.1:0-2779 GCA_964504265.1 uncultured Bacteroidales bacterium | reverse complement strand
CGGGGATTATAAAAAGCATAAATTGTAACACGACCCAATCATTAAATCCACCGAGGTGTCATTAATGAAAATTTAAAATTACTCTGAAAAATACCATATTTATATCTTATATAAAAATCGTCAAAGAGAATTAAATGACCTGGTGCTAAACTTTCTAATAACTTTTTAACTTCATTACTAAAAATATTGCCATTGTTGATAGTAGAACGTTTTGTTAAATTATAATCTGTTAATTTTCTATATGCACTATCAAAAATAGTGATTTTAAATTTTTCAATTAAAAAATCATCATTTGAATTAATTATTAATGAATCAAATTTGATTTTTTTAACAAAATGACTAACCTTAAAATTAGCAAGAGAAATGCTCACTGGAGGTTCACTTAAAACTTTCACATAAAATGTATCAGCTTTAGCATTATTATAACAATTTACTAAAAATTTAAAATCGCCAGTACTATCACATTTTATTAAAATGTTATTATCTTGAAATTGGATAAATGAAAAAAACTTCGAAGTATAAAAAATACAATTAGCATCATCCATAATATTAAATGCTGAAATATAAAAATTAGTTAATGCACCTTTATACACAACAATTGTATCCTGTGATGTTAATTTGTAACATAGCAATAAAAAAAATATAAAAAATATAAACTTTCTAATAGTTAACATATTTTACAAATATATATTTAATATGATTTAACTTTAAATTCTTCTTTTTCATCAATAATAATTTCAATTTTCCCTATTGATTCATCATCTTGATTTGAAAAATTTAGTATTGCTTTTTTAAAATCTTTATTTTCTAAATTTTCAAATTTTATTCCTAAATTTTTTAAACTCAATTTTATTGAAGAATTGTGTGCATATAAATATAAACAATTTTGACATATTTGATTATCCGCCTCATTTTCTTCAAAATCTTTACTTCTAATATTTGGGTATTTGCCTAGCCATTGTTCTGTAAAAAAGTGATATGTCAAAGCTAAACCACCTGTTTTAAATTCTTCTGCAACTTTATTAATATCTTCAGTATATAAAGTATTGTTATAAAAATTATCACCAAAATCAGCAATATTTTTATCTTCTAGTGGTGCTGTGTTTTCAAGTTTTATATCTATACTTTTATCCTTAGAAGATGCAAACCTATCTAATTGATTATAAGTTGCTAATTGCTCTTTTGTCATATCATCTCCATTAAAACCTTTAGCTATTTTAAAGGTCAATTTGCCATTTTCGCTTATCATTGCTTCAACTTTATTGTCAAATATTAACCCAATTAAACTTTTAAATTCTTCATTTGCTTTTTCATTACTATTTACAATAAAAATTTCTTTCCCATTAGGGTCAATAAATATAATTGGATTATTAGCACAAAATTGATATGCACTTAAATCTGGATATTTACTTGCTAATGGGTCGCAAGCCAACCAACCCCCCAAATCCCCATCCAACAACCTTGCGCCGAAGTCCATTGTTTCGGTTTCGTAGTCATTTTCTTTTCCGTTAAAACCATAACGCCTACCGGTGCTGTTGTAGTTACGTTCGGTCATGCTTAAGCCAAAAGGATAATAATCGGAGTTGCTTAGTATTTGGGCTGTGTAATAATCAACTTGGTTGTCGCTGTTATAGTCTTGTTGTTCTTTTATGTCGGAGACTGTTGTTAGAACATTTCCGAGATGATTGGTTAATTCAAACTGCTTGTAACCTAATTTGTTACTATAAATATTGCCTTGTGGTAATGGACTAATAAGCTCAATTTGTTCTTTGTTGGTTGCAACACGGGAACTGCCGTAAGTATAAGTTTCTGTTTGGGCAAAACTTATTGTCTGTTGCTGTGCATCAGGAAGCAATGTGTAAATACTCATTACATTGCCTGTAGCATCACGAAAATAAAACTCAGTTTTTTCGAGTGTCCAATTATTATCATAGACATGTTTTGCTGTTCTGTTTCCTAAAGCATCGTATTCAAACCTTAGGTTTTTCTTACTGCTGCCTTGTGAGCGTGTTACTTCCTTTACTTTGCCTGTAACTGTCCAAGTAATTTCTTCAATTTCTTTTTGGCTGTTGCGAGTCAGATTGCCAATTTCGTCATAAGCGTAATTGTTGTCGGTATTAACAAATTCAGGGTCGTTATTATACAAGCCTTGGTCGTCAATATCGTCGGCAAATCTAAGTTCATCAACGGTGTCGTTTACGTGGTATAGGCGGTTTTGCAACAATTCATTATTTTTTGTAAGTCGGTTGTAAGTAAGGTGGTTTATAGTTTGTCCTGCTGCATTTCGGCGGTGCTGTGTTAAAATATTCCCATTTGCATCATAACTAAAGCTATTAAAATACTTATTGTTATAATTCTGGTACTCCCATTGGTTTGCAGCAAAATTAACGCTGTCGAAGGCTTTCATTTGTAGCAAGCGGTTTAGCTGGTCATATTTATATGCGGTAAGCTGCGGTATTGGCTTGCGGGTTACAGGGTTGGTAATGCTGGTAACCATATAATTTATGTTGCCATTGTACAAATTTGGTGCATCGCTTGTTAGGTTGGTTAAATTTGTTTTAGCAGCCAAAAAATTACTGCTTGTAATTGAAGCATAATCGCCATTAAAATAATTTAAAGAATAGCCAAATACATCTTTAGGAATATTTGCGTTGCTATTACCTGCGGTTTGGTCGGCATCTCTGCCTATGTCTCTTAGAGTATCGAGGGTTTCGGAGTTTAGGGCTTTTAGCCAGCCTTGTAAGGTATAAGCATAGTCAATGCCCTGCACTTTATTATG
>CAZDEU010000247.1:0-2779 GCA_964504265.1 uncultured Bacteroidales bacterium | reverse complement strand
GCATGGACAGATCTAATTCCAGCATGGGCATATTTAATTTCGGCATGCTAATATATTGAAGTCGCTTAAGCATATCTAAAAGTCGCAGGAATGAATGGAAAAAATAATATTGAAAAATATTTTATTGAGTTGATGAATAATAAATTGAAATGAATAAAAAATAGAACACAGATGACACGGATAAAACGAATTTACGCAGATTTTTAATCCGCAAATATCAGTTGCATCAGGGTTATTGGTGTTTTATTTTTCTAAAATGCGAAGTAAGCAAAGGGTTACGCTAAGTACGCAAAGATTTTTTAAAGAAAATTTTATGTTTTCCCTTCGCACCCTTTGCGAATTATTTGCTAACTCTGCAGTTATAAAAAAACTTAAATAAAAGTTTATAGATAGAAACCAGAGTATAGGTTTTAAATAATTTTTTCTTTTTACTTTTTTCCTGATGCTTCGGCATTGTTCAGTACAAGTAAAAAAGCAACAAAAAATTATTGGCAAACCGATGCTTCTGCCCGCTCTCTGCCAAAGCTGGTTCGCCTGGTTGCCTTGCCTTTGCACTTTAAGACAGATTAAGTCATTGATTGCTGTGCCTGACTTTTGTGAATATTTTAATCTCAATACCAAATAAACAATACATTAAAATAATTGAAAAATCATATCACAGAGAAATATAGTTCAATTTGATTTTATTCAATATTATTTTTTCATTTATTAAAAAAAAATTATTACTCGTAATGAGGTTTTATGTTTTTTATTAGTATTTTTGTTATTGCACGATAAATAAAATGCCAGTAAGTTAACGGTAATTATTAGAAAGACCAACTTTATAAAAAAAATGATTTGAATGAAACAAAATATTAAGATTTTCGTTCATATAATAAAATATATTATCAAATGATAAAGGAAAAGGAAATAACAACTGAACATTACAAGAAACTTTTAGAAGTTCTTGGAAGAAAGAATGTTCCAGCGAAAATTGAGAGTCCTTTTGATTTTATCTATATTGCTAATAAGGGAATCAACGTTAGCGTAATAGGCAATTTCATCAGATACTTCAATTTGTCAAAGAACGTAGTTGCTCAAATTTTAAGTGTGTCGGAACCAACTTTATATCGTTGGGCTAAAGCAAATAAAAACTTAGAAAGGAATTTCACTGTTAAACTATTTGAGATAGTTGATTTATTTGTTTACGGAGAAGAGGTATTCGGAGATAGGGATGCTTTTTTTAAATGGTTGAATTTACCAAATGAAGCTTTGGGTGGGTTAAAACCACAAGAATTGATTGAAATACCAGGTGGTGTTTCAAAAGTTAAAGATATTATCGGAAGAATTGAATACGGAGTTTATAGTTAATAAGTATGCTTGTATTTAGAATTACAGGAAAAAAACATGCAGACGACCTAAGTGGTAATGGTGCTGCAATGTATGGGGGACGTTGGAACAAAAAAGGGACACCAGTTCTTTATGCAGGAGAAAATAAAGAAATCGCTCTTTTGGAAACAATTGTTCATACTCCGCCATTATTAATACCTGAACTTGATATTCTTATAATAGAAATCCCTGATGATTCCATAACTACAATTGAAATAGCAAATTTGCCTAAAAATTGGAATTCATATCCTGCCCCCGTAATCTTATCTGAGATTGGAGAAAGGTGGGTTAAAGATGGAAAAACAATAGCTCTTAAAGTTCCAAGTTGCATCATTCATAGTTCTCATAATTACATATTAAATTGCAGACACTCTGATTATTCAAGAGTTAAATTGATTGAACGAAAAAATTTTAAATTTGATTCAAGACTAAAAAAATAAATGTTGCTAATCAAACAACCACCGTCAATAATTAGCTAAAAGAGCTTCTCACACATAACTTCAATGTTGAACAATATAAATCCGCGAATATTTGTAGCATCTGCGTTATCAGTGTTCTATTATTTTAACTACTAAGATTAATTTACGGACTAGTAGTATGATTTCTGAAAATAGTTTATCATTTTATAAAAATTAATGATTACAACAAAAAACTAAAGAAATTCTTTGCGTCTTAGCGACTTAGCGGTTATCTTTTTCACCGCGAAGGCACGAAGTCGCAAAGTACGCAAAGAAAAATCTTAGCGGTCTTTGCGTAAAACTTTGCGTCCTTTGCGTTTAATTAATTATAATTTTTGAAGTTTAAATTGCAATGTTGGTAATATTTTTTTATTATTTAAAAGCTTGGTTAAAAATTAATCGGTATTTGCCTTTTGCGTTTATCCTTCTTTTTTATTCTTTCTTTTGTCTTGCTAAAAAACAATTTTACCCCTCCCACAATCTGCCTATTTCATCTTTTATCTTTTGCTCGTATATCTTTATCAGCTCTTTGTTGGCATTTACTAATTGCTGCTCTTTTTCAATTTGTGAAACTATGGCTTCTTGCTCGGGTAATGGGGGGAGTGGAATACTTTTTTCGTATATTGTTGTTTGTGAAATTGAAGGTTGTCCTCCAACTTTTGCATATTTATTCAAATCTAATTGAGTAATTATTTGAGAAAGAAATGTTTGATTTACTTCCACTAAATATTCAGTTACATACAAACCATTATCAGTTATCCAAGCATAAGGTTGTGTGATTTGAATAGAGCCACAATAAGCACCTACGCGCCCAATTACAATTACTGGTTTTTCTATGAAATATTCATTATGAAATCCGTTTATCCCATTCCCACCATAAACGGGATATTTGCCTTCAATTATATTTTGTTGCGTTAAGCCTCTACCACTTGAAAGTTTAAATATCTTTCCCA
>CAZDEU010000246.1:0-2805 GCA_964504265.1 uncultured Bacteroidales bacterium | reverse complement strand
TGCACCTCTAAAGTCCTTGATAGTACTCCTATGACCCTTGATTTCACCTATAAAGACCATGATTGCACCACCAACATCCGTGATGATTTTCAAAAATACCCTGACCGCACTTAGAAAACCAGTGATTATTTTCAAAAATAATTTGACAACACTTCGAAATGCAGTGATTGCACCTTAATATGCTGTTAAACTACAAAATTATTTTTGCCCCTCTTTTATTATCTTTATTATCAACTTCAAAATCTTTTTATTAGTAGTAGGTTGGGGGAGAGGGGGGGGCTTTCAATTAATTATAATACCTATTAATATTTTAAAATAATGTTTTTGAGAGATATTTTAAATAATGTTTTTAATCAGTTGTCGAGAAATTTGAATCATTTGTAAAACCAACATCATTTATTACTGGAAGCTGATTACTGAAATTTTCAAATACTTTTTGTTTTTGGATTATCCTGTTTCTGTTATGATTATCCTTTTTATCTTTTTCTTTTTGTGATTTTTCAGAAGTTTTGTGAATATCAGTAAAGTCTTCAGGATAATTTGGACAGTAGCTATTTATTAACAATGTTTTTTTATTAATACAATTTTTTAGCTCAATATTATCAAATCTTATAGACTTACCATCCCACCATATTGATCCTCCTTTTCTGTTAATACATTCATTAAACATTACATTTGACAAATTTTTCTCATAATTATCTGAACAAATTTCATCAGGAATATTGGGCGTTTTCTCATAATCATATCTTTTTGCAATTGCAATCCAATTATATCCAATATTACTTTTACCTGAATTATTTTCAGCAACTTTAAAACCAAAATTATTAACATTAGCCAAGTATAATCCATTACACTCACCAATTGGTGTTAAAATAATAGTTGGCATTGTTTTATTGGAAATAATATTTGAAAATGATGTGTCAAATATGACTTCACCTTTCCCTTCACATAATAAGGCCGTACCATCTGCATATATTTTAACTTCGTTACAATTAGTTGAAAAAACTATTTGTTTGTTTCCATTTGTATTTGTAATTACATTTGCTGAAAAACCACTTGTATATTGATTACCAATATTATACAACGCATAAAGTGCACCATAAGTTGTTAATCCTGTAATTTCGCCTTTTATCCAACCACCCATTATGTCGCCATATGAACCAAATCCTATACCTGTGTTAGTATTGCTTGGAGCATAATATCCACTACCTATATCAGTTGAAGAAAAATAACCGCCATAAGTATTTGAACTGCTTGATTTATAGCCTAATGCCCCCCAATAATTTGATAATTGAAGCGGATCTTCATTTGAACCTAACACACCGCCACATCTTATATTATCATTGCAATTATGACCACTGATACCGAATGAGTATTCATCTCCCCAGTGATTATAACCTTCGATAGCTTCATTTGTACCATCACGAAAATAATTATTTCCATTATTTGCAATATTTCTATCTCTTAAAGCGAAAATTGCGTTTTCATTGTCATTTTGAGTTGCACCAATATGTTCAACATAAAGATATTGATGGCCATTTGTAAAATCAAAAATTGCTTTTCCATTACTATTACTACCACCAAAATAACCAGCATATTGCTGACCACCAAAATATGCAATATGATCCAATGAGTCTGAATTAATAAAATAACCTGAATATTTGTCAGCAGTTCCAAAAACTCCATAACTATAATTACCTTTTGCATAATTATATGAACCATAAGCTTTATCAGAACCTATAGCTTTGTTATAACTAGCATAATTTGTACTAGCATTTGTGGCTTCAGAAAATAATCCATAATTAGTGGTTGATGTTCCAGCTGCTAATGATTGTATTCCATAATTACTATCCCCATTACCAGTTGCATTACCATATAGTGCAATATTTTTGTTGCCATCTTCTGCGTGACTTTCAACACCACAATTATTCCCAGAACCGCCTGAAACATTGCTATATATTCCCTGATATGATTCATTACTTGTAGCATTTACATATGCCTCAATTCCGCGCCATCCCCCTTCAAAAGATCCACCAATTCCATACCAGTCTAAAGGATTGCTAATACCTGTAATTGCTATGCCATCAGAAGCTGAATTATAGAAATTTGTAAAATATCCTATTGAAGATGTTTCATCTACAGAGCCAGATACTTCTAAAGTATTACGGTTGCTTGCATTTGAAATTATTTCAACTTCACCTTGAAAATATCCTGAATACCATTTGGAATTTTTAAACATTGATAAAGCACCGTAGTATGATTGTGCTTGGTTAGAACCAATTACACCTGCTGTGTTTTCATTGCCTGAAGTATAAATTAATCCTAGCATACCTGCTTTATATTCGCCATTAGATTCTAAAACTCCAATAATACCACCACCACCTGAATTATTGAATTTCCAACCTGTTCCATTTGCAGTACTTCCATTTAATGACGAAGCGCTGATTCCCCATAAAGTTGAACTATTTACTGGATATATTGATAAAGCAGAAGCTTTAGATGAATAAATATTGTTTAAGCAAATTGTATTTGTATTAGGCTGCATAAATCTTGAACTACCAAGTGTACTATAAGAACTCCAAATTGCCAAATAATTCGCATTTCCATTTCCCATAACATTTCCTGAAGCAGGGGTTTGCCATGAGGCGTTTCCGTTAGCGTCGGAAGTAAGAACTTTACCAGAGCCTTGAGTGCCGTCGTTAATATTTATTTGTCCGTCGCCTCGTACAGAGAAAAGAGTTTTAGAAGCAGCGTTGTCAAGTATTTTCAATCCGAAATAATTAGTTGAAGAGCCAGTACTGCTGC
>CAZDEU010000245.1:0-2822 GCA_964504265.1 uncultured Bacteroidales bacterium | reverse complement strand
GTTTAACTTCAAGGTCATAAGTACAATCCGTTATTTTTCTTTCCCAATTAAAAGGAGAACCTATAGCATTGCAGTTATTGCATAAATACAAACCATTAGTGGTAACAGCATATAGGATATCAGGATAATCAGGGTTTATCAGCAATTTTATTATAACTGTCCATGTTCCGCCAAAGTCGTTTGGCATGGCAATTTTTTCCCAGTTCTGTCCTTGGTCAGTAGTTCTGTAAATACCGCCTGTTTTTTCCTTATCGTAGAGGTGTATAAAATAAATACCCTTACTATATTTACTCAAATCTAAAATAATTCTATCGTTATTTGTTTCTGTTATGACCTCTGAAAAAACTAAGCTTCCTAAATAATTAAAAATATTCAATACAGAGCCTTTGGAAAAACTACGGTTGTTTTGTAATGTTAAGATTATTGAAGTAGTGGCAGGATTTGGTGCTGCTATTAATTGAGTTTCGTCATGTTTAAGGCTTTGAAAACCTAATGTCGGATGTCTGTCGCAATTGCCCGGCGCACAGCAAGGGGTAAATATGGTATCGTAAATATCCACGCAATAACGATAAGGAAAATAAATAAGATCTCTTACCGCTTGAGTTGTGATTATTCCAAAAGCCTCACCAATTTTCTCATACCATACTGTATTAACGTTTAAACCATTCAAGTTGTTCCAAATAGCATAAATTTCTATTCGTTTTACAAAATAGCCATTACCAATATTAAAATTACTCACACTTTGAACTACTGCATTGAATAAAACAGGTTTACCATTCCCCATCATAATACCGTATATGTTGTATATAGTGTCGTTTAACGATACATTAAAATCATAAAGAATATATTCTTTTAAAGAATCTTTAGGGATATACCACACTTTACCAGAAGCCTCATTTCTATATGCACCCATATAAATTACAGAATCGTTCCGAAATAGCTTATGATATTCGTAGGAGTTAATAGTGGTATCATCTTTAAATGGTTTTAAGAAATAGTATTCTGGTATATATGCATAAATCCCCCCAAAGCCATCGTATGTTATGTATTCTGTTACCCAAGTTGCATTTGAATCCGGAAGCATTTTAAATGGTTGGCTTTCTAATACAAAAGGTGTAGCTATCATTAATAAAATAATAAGCTGTGTTAATATAAAAAAATTAGTTTTCATACTATATACTTTTTTATTATCAAACTTAACCTTTATTATATAACAATTTTTTTAATCATAGTTTTTTCCTTATCGTAAAGGTGTATAAAATAAATACCCTTACTAAAGTTTCCCACTTCTTAAAGAATTGATTATCAATAAAAAATATTTTAAAAAAGTAGTGGCTGTTTTGATATAAATTGTTAATTTTGAATTAATTAGAAACAAAATAACTAATCAAAACAAAAACCACTACTTATGTCATCAAAATTAAATAATTTAAGTGAATTAGCAAACATTCTTAACGATAATAAAAAATTAAATGAGGGGGTGATGCATTTTTTTACTGCCTTCAAAATAAATCAGCTTTTAGGGGCATTTGAAACCATCAAAAGCAAAGGCATAAGCGTTTCAACGTTATTAATTTCCTTAATTATTTATAGGCTTAAGGGAGATAGTATAAATGGAGCGCAAAGTAACCCATTAAATTTTTTACCAAAAATCGACGATAACACCTTTTATCGTTTGATGAATAATTCAATGATGAATTGGCGAAAATTACTAATTGCATTTGCAAAACAATTCATAGCTCATGTAAAAGAAAAAGGAGATCAAGATACTTGTGTTAAATGTTTTGTATTAGATGATACAGATATTGAAAAGACAGGTAAAATTATTGAATTTATTGGTAAGATATTTAACCATGTTACCAAATTATATCCATTGGGTTACAAAATGTTATTATTATCATTTTGGGATGGCAAAAATTTGTTTTCTATAGATTTTTCGCTTCATAGTGAAAAGAGTAAAAATGGTGTTATGCACATATTGGGAATGTGCAAGATGGATAAAAGAAAATATTTGATAGACAAAAAAGAATTGAATTCCAATCAGTTAATTACAAAATACGAACGTAAAAGAGGTAAATATTCAAAAAAAAACAAATCGCATTATATTCCCTTAATAGTTGATTACAAGGGAATAACTGTTCGTCTTTTCTTAATAAGATACCGCAATTCTGAAAAATGGACAATTTTATTGACAAGCGATTTGCGATTATCTTTCGTGCAAGCTATTGAGCTATACCAAATTCGTTGGTCAATTGAAGTGTTGTTTAAAGAGTGCAAACAATATTTGCGATTGGGACATAGCCAAAATACTGACTTTGACGGACAAATCGCTGATGTAACTTTAACGTTGATTACCCATACAATCCTGACACTTCAAAAACGATTTAATTCCTATGAAACCATGGGTGAACTCTTTAGAGAAACTCAGCGATGCTTGCTTGAAATGACATTATGGGAAAGATTAATAAAACTGTTTGTAGAAATGATAATACAACTAATTGAGATATTAGATGTTGACCCGAAAGATATAATGATCAAGTTAATACAGAATAATGAAAAAAGTCAAAAACTCATTGCGATGTTATCAGTCGTTGCAGATGTAAAAGATAATAATGCTGAAAATTCTGCTATAACTGCTTTTGCTTCTGCAATCGCCTCATAATGTTACAGTTAATGGCTTTTTATTAACATTTTTTTTAATTAATTTTGATTGTTTATTGCGGATTTTGAATGTGGGAAACTTTAGTAATTTATTATTTCAATTTGCTAATCTCTTTTTCTGATAATCCTGTTGATTTCATAATTATTTCAATATCAACACC
>CAZDEU010000244.1:0-2902 GCA_964504265.1 uncultured Bacteroidales bacterium | reverse complement strand
AAAGTTTATAAAGTTTATAAAGTGGATTTACGATTTACGATTGACGATTTTTATAGACAAATAAGATATTTTTTGCTGTCAATATTTAACTTTTAACATTCAACTTAATAAACTACCACAGTATCTCAATATAATTTTTAACCTAAAACTATAATTTCAATTTTTTTTTATAAATTTGAATAAAATATTGCATTAACTTAATATTATTTTTAAAATTTTAATATAAATAATTGTGTATATGTCTAAAAAAATATTTATTTTAACGTTATTTTTGTTTTGTGCATTAAATAATTATTCACAAACTTTAGTATCAACTGAACCTACATTAAAAACAGTTGTTCTTGAAAATTTCACGGGTATCAACTGCTCAAACTGCCCTGATGGTCATGCTATAGCCGAAAGTATTAGAGCTGCAAATCCCGACAGAGTCATTATTGTTGGTGTTCATCAAGGTTCTTATGCTACCCCTTCAACAGGACAACCCGATTTTAGAACTTCTTTTGGTAATTCGCTTGCAAACCAAGCAAAACTTACAGGTTATCCTGCAGGCACTGTTAATCGACATATTTTCTCCGCTTATGCCATGAATAATGGTACTGCAATGAGTCGCGGAGCATGGTCTGCTGCATCAAGTCAAATGCTGCTGCAGTCTTCTCCTGTCAATGTTGGTGTTAAATCAGTTTTTGACCCGGCTACGCGCCTGCTAACTGTTGATGTTGAAGCTTTTTATACAGCCACTCCTCAAACTTCCACAAATTATATTAATGTTGCTTTATTAGAAAGCAACGTTATTGCTTACCAAAATGGTGGCTCTTCAAATTATAATCATAAAAATATTTTAAGACATTTTTTAACAGGTCAATGGGGCGACACCATTACAAATTTGGCTTATGGCTCTTTTAGAGCTAAGAACTACACTTATACTGTTCCTTCTAATTTTAATATTACTAATTGCGATATTGCAGTTTATATTGCTCAAAGTCAACAAGAAATATTAAGCGGGAAAAGAGTTGCTGCTGATGGCGGTAATTCTACTCAAATTATTTCATTTAATCAATTAGATTATATTGAGTCGGCTTTACCAGCTACTTTAACTAATATTCCTGTTGGTGTAACCAGCAATATGATTGGTAACGAAACTTTCAATATTTTGTTTACAACAGATGCTCCGGGCGATTGGACTGCTTCTTACACAGTCGATGGTAATACTTATACAGGTAATGGCAGTGGCGTTTTTACTTTCAATACACCCGAATATATTAACATTGATGTTACTCCTGGTAATACACCTGCTGTGGCTACATACAATCTTACAATATCTTCAGTTTCGCAGCCTTCGTTAACACCAATTACAAAAAAAATAATTGTTATCTCAAATGTTACTGAATTAATTGTTAATAATGACGGAACATGGGGCGATGGAGGTAGTACCACTACTACTTCTTTTCAGGCAAATTATATTAAAGGCCTTCAGCACGCGGGCGAAACAAAATTCGCTGTAGTGCCTTTAAATACTTTTATGCGTTTAGGAAATGCAGATAAACTTAATGGAATTATTGGCGTTTATTATAACGTTGGTTGGTCATTCCCTTCATTAACTAATGAAAGTGTTGCTGTTTTTAAAAATTATCTTGATAATGGTGGTAATATGCTAATTTCGGGACAAGATATTGCATGGGATAATTTTGATGTTGCTAATGGTGGTAATGGTACTAGTACAACTCAATCTTTTTATGCTAATTATTTGAAATCTTCTTTTGTAAATGATGGTACAACTGCTAATAATCAATTAACTATTAATAGTTCCGATTTGGTTTTTGGTAATGTTAATAATTCGGCTATTGTTAATGCTTATGGAAGTGGCACTAGTGGTGCTTTTATGTATCCCGACCAAATAAATCCAACTTCATCTGGCGTTTCTTTTTTCTGCTATAATGGTAATACTTCAAAAATTGGTGGTGTGAGGTCAAATGGTGGTGTTTACAAAACTGTTAACATGGGCGTTAGTCTTGAAATGATTAGCGATACAAATATCCGAAACGAACTTATTAGTACTGCATATCAGTGGTTTCACGGTATTATTACAGATACAGAATTTGACGACAAAACTAGTAAAATTTTCGCTAATTGCTATCCAAATCCTGCTAAAGATTTTATTTATATTCCTATGCTCAACAGTAATAGCAATATTGATTGTGAATTATACGATATATCGGGAAGATTAATTAAAAAATTAAATATTCCTTCCAATACTACTCTGTTTAAAATGGATGTTGGTGATATTGAGCAAGGTACTTATTTTTACAGGCTTACTGACCGGTATAAGTTTAATATTTCAAAATCATTTATTATTTTAAAATAGAATTTCCTTATAATGTCGCTTCTTAAAATTTCCTCCGTTTCTTATATCAATTCCATTCCTTTTAATTATGGAATTAAAAACTCAGCTTTGCTTGATAATTATGAGCTCAAAATTGATGTACCTTCCGAATGTGCTAGAAAATTATTAAATAATGAGGTCGACATAGCTTTATTGCCCGTTGGTGCATTGCTTGGACATAATGATATTAATATTATTTCCGATTTATGTATTGGTGCTGATGGAAATGTTGCTACTGTAGTACTGGCTGGTAATAGTGATGTCCAAATGGCAGAAAAAATTTATCTTGATACCGATTCGCGAACCTCAGTTATTTTAGTTCATATTTTGGCAAAACATTTCTGGAAAATTAATCCTCTTTGGGAAAATACTAAAATTGATTTAAAAAATATTAAGTCAAATGTTCATATATTAGCGATAGGAGATAAAGTTTTTGATATTAAAAATAATTACCCTTGCGTTTTTGATTTGTCAGATCAGTGGAAAAAAATGACAAACCTTCCTTTTGTTTTTGCTGTTTGG
>CAZDEU010000243.1:0-2944 GCA_964504265.1 uncultured Bacteroidales bacterium | reverse complement strand
GGAATGCTTACTATTAATGATGAAACATTCGCTAAACGTGCCGAAATTATCTGGGAAAAAGGAACTAATCGTGCTGAGTTTTTTAGAGGCGAAATCAATAAATACGGTTGGGTCGATATTGGTTCTTCTTTTTTGCCTTCCGAAATATTAGCCGCTTTCCTTTATGCTCAACTCGAAAATTTAGATATTATTCAACAAAAAAGAAAATATATATGGAACTTTTTTTACGATAAATTAAAAATTTTATCCGTTAAAAAATTTATTAACTTACCCCATTTACCATATTATGCTACTAACAATGCTCATATGTTTTATTTGATCTGTAATTCATTAGAAGAAAGAACCCAATTGATTTCTTTTTTAAAAGCTAATTCTATTGCGGCTGTGTTTCACTACCAAAGTCTTCATAAAAGCGATTTTTACAAAAATAAATACTCAGGCAAAGAATTAACTAATGCTGATGCTTACACTGATAAACTTGTTCGATTGCCTCTATTTTATGAGCTTTCTGACGATAACCTGTTATATATAACTGATAAAATTCAAGAATTTTATATAAACTTTTAAACATATATAATATATTGTTATGCTTACATACACTTCTCTTTTTTTGCTATCTGTATTCATATTTCTTTTAGTTGGTAGTTTTATTGTGTCATTGTTTTATAAAAATAAAAAAGCTGATTCTGAATTTGTTTTTTATGCTTTGTTGGTTGCAATTTCTTTGTCAGTTTTTGCAGTTAGTAATATAGCTACAGGTTTTAGAACGGTTTATCTGCTCTTGCTTTTCCCTGCTTTTATTATTTTTTATCAAAATAAATCTAAATTAAAATTCGATTTTCAACAGTTTTTACTCAACGTAAAAACTACTTTTCCTTATTTTTTGATATATGCTATAATTTTCTATTCAATTATACTTCTTATACATCATCCTATGCTTACTCAGGCTAAGTTAAATCACATGGATATTGCTTTTTATAGCGATATTTCTGAGTATATGCTAAAATATGGTCTTGAACGCTCTGGCGTGTATCTCGGTGAGTTTTTGGGTATTGGTACTGGCTTAAATCCTTACCACTATTTTGAAATTTGGTTTACTTCATTGTTTAATGTGATATATCATTCATCGCCTGCTGTTTTAAATTACTTTTTCCTGAGTTTTCCTATTTTATTGTTTGCTATATCAGTAGGTTTTATTGCAATTGTACAACGTATATTTGATTTTAATATATTTTTATCTACAATTATTGCCTTTTTATTAATGTTTTTTGGACCTTTATTAATTTCTTCTGCTAATTTTGAAATTATGTTTTTGCATATTAATGCTTTTGCTCCTGCCAAAAAATATACTCCTTTGGTATTGTATGCTATTGCATTTTATTTGAATTTTAATAATAAATATACTGCCGCTGCAATAGCTTCTTGTTTCATATTACTTTCAGTAGGTACTGTTGCTTCGGTTGCAGGAGTAATTTTGTTCTTTTTAATTCTTGCTTTTTATTATAAAGATAAATCTTATGCTTTGGCTTCCTTAATTCCGTTTGCTTTAGTTATTTTGTTCGGATTGTTTTACTATGTTAATGGCTCAAGTGTTGTTGGAAATATTAATAATGTTCCTGCAAAAGTCAATTTATCACAAATTGAAGTTTATAAACGATTAATTATTTTTCCTTCTTTTACTAATTTTAAATTGCTTATTGGATTGTCATTAGAACTTTTTGTTAGATTTTTGAAAAACTGGCATTTTTTTACATTTTTTCTTTTTATTCCTTTGTTTTTAAAAGGTAAAGAAAAAAATATTTTTATTCTGTTAGTTTGTGTTTTATTTATAGGTTTTATCTTTTCAGGGTTGTTTTATCCGCAAACTAATAATAATCAATTGTTATATAATAATTTGCCAATTTTGCTTGTATTTATTACCGGCTCATTTCTTAGTTTTATGCAGCAAAATAGAAATAAGATTATTAAAACTTTTTTCTTTTTCATAGTATCTGGTTTAATAATTTTTAATGTTTATAATGTTGTTAAAACCGAAAGAGTTTATCAAACACATGGCGGTATGATTTATATGACCGACGATGCTAAAATTACTCTAAAAAAATATATTTCCGAAAATTCTCGTGCAGCTTTAATTAGATATTATCCCGATAATTATGATTGTTCAAGTCTGTTTGCGATTCCTGGATGGTTTATGAATTTTGAAAAACCTCGTGTTTCTGCTTTAGTTACTATGAATATTAACCATAATTGCGATTCTGTTTATTTAAAAAACCAACAATTGAATTTTCATCCTTTTTTATTTGCACATTATAGGGGCTTGATTAAAGATAAAAACGACATTAAAAATTTTATCTTTCGAAATAATATTAAATATTTTTTAATTGAAAACAATGCAGTTTTCCCTTTTGATTCTGTTGTTAATATTAGTAAAGTTGATGATTTTAAAGATAATAATTATAATTTGTTTAAAATTGTTGATAAGTAGATAAATCTGTTATTTTTGTGTTATAATATAATCTGTTAATTAATGAATAATGTTTTTTTCTCTATAATAATACCGTCATATAACAGAGCTTTATTCTTGCAAAATACCATCAGCTCAGTTATCAATCAAACATATACTGATTGGGAACTTATTATTGTTGACGATGCTTCTACTGATAACACATGCGATGTTGTGGCTGCTTTTAATGATGAAAGAATTAAATATGTTAAAAATGATATTAATATTGAAAGAAGTGCATCTCGAAACAAGGGAATTGACGTAGCATTAGGAAAATATATTTGTTTCCTTGACAGCGATGATTTGTGGAAACTTAATCATTTGCAAGTGATTTATAATTATTTGTCAGAGAATAATTATCCTGTAGCTATGCTTTTTACTGGCTATTCATGGGCTTTTTCTGATGATAATATTCAAAATGTATCTTTACCTGAAATTAAT
>CAZDEU010000242.1:0-3011 GCA_964504265.1 uncultured Bacteroidales bacterium | reverse complement strand
GAATAAAAAATTCAAAATCTTTAATGTATAATGTTATTTTATCTCTTTATTCTCCAATAGTTTATCTTCAGAAATTTTAATTCCTTTATTGAATTTTACTTTATAAACCATTTTGCCTTCTTTGTCCCAATAAATCCACCATCCATGTTTAAATTCTTGTTTATAAGCACCTTGTCCTTGTTTTTTACCATTTTGGTAATATTCAACCCATTTGCCTTCTGGCTTGCCCTCTAACAGTCCTTGTACCTTATATTTATTGCCATGTATATCATAAAATGTCCATTTGCCATTTTTTAAATCATTTTTATAAGTACCCGATTCTAATTTTTGTCCATTAGGGTGCCACTGTGTCCATTTCTTAACTTTTTTGTTTTCAAAGTAATAGCCTTCGCTTTCTTTTTTACCATTTGTAAAAAAAGTAATAGAGTAGCCATTTTTTAATCCATCTGAATAATATGTTTCATATTTTTTAATACCCGACGAGTACCAGCCTTCCCATTTACCGTGCATAATGCCATTTTTAAAATAACCTTTGTCGGCTGTTTTTCCATCTTTATACCAACTGGTCCACAATCCTTCTTCATAACCTTCAACAAAATTTCCTTCTCTTTGTTTTTCGCCTGTCTCGAACCAAGCCATCCATAAACCGTCTCTTTTGCCATTTTTATAATTACCTTCACGCCATTTTTCGCCAGTTTCGTAAAAATAAGTCCACTTGCCATGTAAAATTCCGTTAGCAAAATTTCCAACACTACCTTTATTCCCATTAGGATGGTAAAAAATCCATACGCTGTCTTGCTTGTCGTTAATCAATTTACCTTCCATATCGGCTTTGCCGTCATTGTGCCACCATTTAGCGTAAGCGTTTAAAGAATCATTTTTATAGTAACCTTCAAACTCTTTTTGTCCGTTGTCGAACCATTTATTGATTTTACCTTCTTTTAAGCCGTTTACATATACAGTTTCTTGTTTTAATTTCCCGTTATTATGCCATTCTTTTTTAGTGCCTTCAATTTTTTTATTTTTAACAAAATATTCAGATTCTTTTGTTCCATCGCTGTACCAAGTAGTGCAAGGCCCCTTAGTATAATTAATAACTTTCCATTTAATTCCATTTTCATACCATTGTAACCATTCTCCAACTTTTTCATCATTTAAATAGTTACCTTCAATAAATTTTTGTCCGTTTTCGTGCCAAATAGTTTTCTTGCCGTTAAGAACTCCATCTACATAAAAAGCTTCTTCTTTTTTATTCCCGTTAGCGAACATATATATCCATGTTCCATTTTTTTTACTGTTTTTTATATTACCCTTACATTCTATTGTTCCATCAGGGTACCAGTAAATATCTGTGCCATTTTCAAAATTCACAACGCTCGATTGTTTAGCATTTTCGTACCAATACATCCATTGTCCTGTTTTATTGTCGTTAGAATAATTGCCTTCAGATAATTTATTGCCGTTTTCGTACCAGAAAGTCCATTTGCCTTCTTTTAAGCCGTTTTTATAAAAAGTTTCACAACTTTTCTTACCATTAACATGGTATTCAATCCATTTGCCATCTTTTACACCATCAATAAAACTACCTTCTTTTTCGATTAAATTTTTTTCAGGATACCAAAAAGTCCATTTACCATTTTGTATGTCGTTATTATATTCACCTTCAGACCATTTTTTCCCGCTTTCGTACCAGAAAGTCCATTTGCCATGCTTAATGTTATTTTCAATTACACTACCTTCGCCTTTTTTGGCTCCGCTTGTCCAATATTCGGTTATAGCTTTTTGAGCATTAATAAACAAAGGCAACAAGAAAAGAAATAAAAAGATATATTTAATTTTTATCATAAAACTTAATAATTATCATTAAAAAATATTAGAATAGTCGCGATGTATTATATAAAACAAGATTTTCAAGTGATTTAACGTAGGAGTTGTTTTCAAATTGTTTTAAGATATTAAGTGCGTTGTTTTGATATTTATAAAGTTGTTGTTTTGAATAATCAATACCATTACTTTTGTTGACAATTTCAATAATTTCATCTACTTTATCAGGTTCTTGATTATGATTTTTTACAATTTCAATAATTTTATTTTTGTCGAATTGCGAAATGTTGTTTAGCATATAAATTAAAGGAAGTGTAATTTTACGTTCTTTGATATCACTGCCTTTAGGTTTACCAGTAAGAAGGTGTTTTTCAAAATCGAGAAGGTCGTCGCGGATTTGAAAAGCAATTCCAATATTTTTACCAAATTCGTACATAATATTAATTAGATCTTCATTAGCATTAGCTGAAGCAGCACCAGCCGCACAGCAAGTTGCCATTAAAACACCGGTTTTTTTGGTAATTATATCAAAATATACATCTTCAGTAATATCAAGCGAAAGCGATTTTTCCATCTGTAGAAGTTCACCTTCGCTCATTTCGTATCCTGCTCTAATAATTATTGGCATCAGTTTATTATCATTGTTTTCAATTCCAAGTAAAATACCTTTTGAAACAAGAAAATCGCCTGTAAGAACTGCTATTTTGTTCTGCCACTTGGCGTTTATGCTTTTGTTGCCTCTTCGTTCAGGCGAATCATCAACAACATCGTCGTGTACAAGTGATGCAGTATGAAGCAGTTCAACCATTGTTGCAGCCCTATAAGTAGATTTATTTATTGATCCTGCCATGCCTGCTGATAATATGACAAACATTGGACGCATCTGCTTGCCTTTTTCTTTTCTGATGTAATTTAATATTGTTGTTAATAATGGAACATCAGTTTTTATAGCATCCAACATAGTTTGCTCATAATTCGCAAGGTGTTCTTTTATTGAATCTTTAATTTTATTAAGTTCTGTCATAGTACAAATTATGAATTGTCAAATTTACTTATTTTATTTTTATGTTGATAAAGTTTTTAAAAATTCGGCATTCCAGACCCGTATATTGATTAGCAAGACACTATCCCGAAAAGTGTGTAAACTCCAAAATTTCCTCTCAAAGAGGCAATGTTCACTCTTAAAC
>CAZDEU010000241.1:0-3015 GCA_964504265.1 uncultured Bacteroidales bacterium | reverse complement strand
TCAAGTCCGGTTCTTAGGGGACAAGGGCGGGGTAACCCGCCTGAGTTACCCGACACGAAATAACAGGAACCTTAAAAAAGAATAAAAATGACATTAGAATGGGGAAAATGCTTACCGAACGGTAATTGGTGTAGTCTAAAAAATCTAAATTTAGACCATGAAGTTTTTAACGACCTTAATGGAGTTTATATCATTTGGGCTGGAACGGAAACAATAAGAGTAGGAAGTGGAATAATAAAAAACCGTTTAAAAGAACACCGGGAAAACCCTGAAATTAAAGCCTATTCAAATCCAATGGTTACTTGGGCAAAAGTAAATGGAAATCAAATGGAGGGAGTTGAAAAATATTTAGCTGATTCATTAAATCCTAAAATTGGAGAAAGATTCCCTGATAGAACACCAATAGAAGTAAACTTACCTTGGTAATATTAACTTAATTTATAAACTAATGGCATATTCTAACAAAACATACGTAGCATTTGATGCAGATAATGATATTCATTATTACCGTCTTATGCAGGCTTGGAAGCAAAGTGATAATAATTCCTTTAATTTTTATGATGCACATGATATTAATAATCTTAGACAGTGGAGTTCTGAAGAAACAATTAAATTAAGATTAAGAGAAAGATTGAATAATACAAAGGTATTCGTACTTCTTGTTGGTGAACAAACTAAGTACTTGTATAAGTTTGTTCGGTGGGAGATTGAGCAAGCATTAAAACTTAATTTACCAATTATTTGTGTTAATCTAAATGGTCAAAGAAGTATTGATAATGATAGATGCCCTCCAATCTTGAAAGGAGAGTTAGCGTTACATGTAAGTTTTAATGCAAAAATAATTGAGAAAGCACTTATACGTTGGGAAACATTGCATTATGAAAATAAAAAGTCTGGTAAAACAGGTGATTTTTATTATGATGCAGATTATTATAAATCATTAGGATTATGATAATAACCAGACTTTTTAGAAACTTTACATTTATTGTAATATTTACAAATCTATTGGCTTCAATTGGTATTCTTTGGGGTATTCTAGAAGTAACTGCTTTTTTTGGTGGTGACAATTTCGTCAAAGTTGTAAGACCATATTGGTGGGTATTTTTAATTTTAGGGTTAATTTATACAACTATAAAATGTTGGCCAAAAAACAAATATAGTTTTCCGATACCAAATAGAGACAGTAAAGTTGATTTACAGCTTAAGAACTCATTTAAAATAGTAGGTAGTCTTATAATACCAATAAATAATAAAATTAGAGTTAATACAGGTGGACATTTGGGCACATCTACAAGTATTCTGTCACAATTTGTTAAAGACTACTACGACAACAAACCCGACAGTTTGCAGTTTGAAATTGACCATGAATTAGCGAAAGCAAAATATAAAAATAATAAAATCAATGATGAGGAATATAAAATTGGCACTGTTGTTCCTGTAACAGCAAAAGAAAAACAATTTTATTTATTGGTCAACTCCACCCTTAATCAACAAGACCGTTCAGTTGCGACCAAGGACACCCTTGAAAATGCACTCAATGAGTTATGGACATATTTAGCGGAACATGCAGGTAAGGAAAAGTTTATTATACCAATATTAGGTACGGGTCGAGGAAGAATAAATATGACACGAGAAGAGGTACTCAAAGAAATTGTACTTTCATTTGTTGCATCATGTTCTGATAGAAATTATGCTGACAAATTAATTGTAAGCATACACCCTAATGATATATCTGAACATAACATTAATCTGGAAGAACTAGTCAAATGGGTTGAATCTAAGGTAAAATATGCGGACTTTAAAAAAAGAACATTTACCACTGGAACAAATGTACTCACATAAAATTAAAATATAGACAATGGGGCATATTTATGCAATAGCAGGTCCTTCTGGTGTTGGCAAAACAACATTAATAAAAAGGCTTTTCGATTCACACCCTAAAAACTTAAGACTTCTTAATCGTTCAACTTCACGTCCAAAAAGGCCAAATGAAGTAGAGGGAATAGATTACAATTTTTATTCTATAAAGGGATTTCTACATAAAGTATCTTCAAACGACTTTATACACATTGAAACTTATGGAGACTATCTTTTTGGTATCGAAGAAACTGTTATCGAAGAAATACTTTATAACTCGCAAGATGATGCAATAATCATGGCAGGTATTTATGGAGCTCTTCATTTAAAGGATGTTTATAAAGAGAGCATAACTATTTTATACTTGTTTCCTGGGAAAGTTAATACCTTATATAATCCTGATTGTCTTGAAGGTGATTCGCAAGAAATAAAGGAAATAGAAAGAAGATTGCAAATGAAATTTAAGCAAGGTGATACTGAACCAGAAGAAAAAAACATTGATCGTTATATCAAAAGAAGAATGTCATTCAACTTTGTTGAATTAGCATTCACCATCGGTAAATTAAGGAATAAGTATAATATTCAAGTTCTTGAGAATCCAAGAGACAATATTGAATCAGCATTAATCCAATTCGAGATGTTCCGAAAAAAAACAATTCGGGTACCTGCTTTTAAGACCATTCAAGAGAATCAAGCATTTGTATTAATGCCTTTCAAACCAGATTTAAAACCTGTTTACGAGGATCACATTAAGACAACGATGGAAAAGTTGGGATATAAGTGTTTTAGAGCTGATGGCATATTTTCTAACAAACCTATTATGGATGATGTTATTGATGCAGTTCAAAGAGCTTATATAATAATTTCAGATTTGACAGATGGCAACCCGAATGTATTCTATGAGACTGGTTATTGCCATGCTTTGAATAAAAAGGTTATTCTTATAACACAGCATGATGAGGTTCCATTTGATTTGAAAAGCATTAGACATATTAGGTACGAATTTACACCTCGCGGGATGAAAGAATTTGAAAATAAATTAGAGAAAACTGTTGAGACAATCGTAAATAATGAATAACTGCTGGTAACAGCAAGCAAGCGTAATAGCCCTGCCGCAGGCGCAACACAGGGCTACATACGCCTGCTTGCAAACCGTTA
>CAZDEU010000240.1:0-3027 GCA_964504265.1 uncultured Bacteroidales bacterium | reverse complement strand
TAAATAGCACCTGAAAAATTCCACGACATACCAGGTATTAAAGTTAAAGAACCACTAATATTAAGATTATTATTACTGTTATCAGTTGTGAAAGTTGGATAATTTGGAGCATCTGTCCAGTCCATATTTTTGCAATACGCTGTAGCAACATTAACAGTAACAGAATTGCTTGATGCTGTTAAACCTGAATTTGCGTTAAAGTAAACATTATCGTTTGAACCTGGCACTCCGTAACCTCCTGTTCCACCATCAGTGTTTGACCAATGCGTTGGGTCGCTCCAGTTTCCTGCCCCCCCAACCCAATAATAATCTTCGCAATATACTTTTGAAGATAAAAATAATGCTGATAAAATTATCAACAAAACATAAATAGTAAAAATTCTTGATTTCATAATTTTAATTTTGGGTTAATAATAATTGATTTGCTTAAAATATAATTTTTAAAAATATATATACAAATATATATAAATATTTTTTATATATATTAAATATTTTTTTTATTTTTTAAAAAAAAAATTAACAAACTAAATATATCATTCTCAAATCTTTATATAATAAAGATTCTTTAATATTTTAAAAATAAAATCTTATATATGATGAGACTTTGAGTAGTATTTAATAATTTAATTCACTGTCATTCTTAGCATACAGCAAATAAATAAATTTAAATATATTATCTATTATTAAAAATAAACATTTATATAATTTCTATATTATGAAATAACATATTTTAACATAAAATACGATACTAAATATAATAAAATAAGTATTATTAATTACAAAAAATTTATTGATTAGTTTTAATAGCAAAATAACTAATTAACTTTATTTTCTATTCCTCTATTTTCAATATTTTTGTTAGTTATTTTTAATTTTAAAAAAAATTTAATGATAAAATACGCATTATTCTTCAATAATTGTTTCGGGTAGTTGAAGTACATTTGATGTTTCTAGTTCATTACCTGCTATACCTTTAATAGAACCAAACAATGCAGCAATATTTTCCTGAACAACCCAAATTTGTTTTTCTCTAGTAGCCCATATTTTAAGAATAGCCTTTTTTTCAGAATTAAGTTGATTAACCATAGCGTCATAATTTTCAACAATTCGTTTAATATTTTGCACAAACTCATTGCTTGTAAGGTAATTATACAAAAGCTCCATTTTATCACCTTTGTTTTCCTGCGATTTTTTAATATTTTGTGTTTTAATCAACATTTCTCTCAGTACAAACGAAAGGCTTTTAACTTCGTTAAAGCCGCAAATCCATACTCCATTACGTTCGCCAAATCTTTCCATATCGTTTGGCATTGTTTCAGTTACAATAACAGCAATATCAGCCTTGCATGCAAGTTGGTCCTGTTTTAGTTTATCAATCCAGTCGTTTGCAAAACTTTTAGTTCTTTTACTTTCATACACAATGCTTCCACAAGACTGTTGTGTATTATTAATAACAGTTTGAATACAGTCGGCTCCTCTTATTCCTTTAGGAACTTCATCAATTTTATCGAAAGGATATATTGTAGATAAGAGTTTTTCCAAAGCAATCTCTTGGACTTCGCCCTGCATCTGCATAGAACCTTGTTCTGCTTTACGTTTCATTTCTTCGGCAAGTTTTTTATTATCTTCTATCTGTTTTAGTAATTGAAGTTTTTCTAATTCAAAACTTTCTCTTTCTTTTAGTCTTGCCTTATCTTCAATTTCTTTTTGTTTTTCGAGTAATTGTTTTTCAAGAGTTATTTGCAGTTCTTCATGCTTTTCTTTTAATTCCGATTCTTTTCGCATAAGTTCTACTTCCTTTTCTTTCAGAATCTTATTTTCCAACTTCCGTTTGTCATTATCTTCTTGAAGCATTTTCATTTTATTTTCATACTGCTCAAGCGTAGTTTTTTCAATTTTTTCTTTTTCTTTATCAAGAGCTTTTTCAAGTTCCAATTTAATAAGTTCATTCTGTTTTTCTTTAAGATTATTAATTTCCTGCCTTTCCTTTTCTATCTTTTCTTTTTCGTTATTAATCTTAGATAATTGCTCGTTAAACTTATTATCATAATCAGCTTTAATTTTCTTTTGTTCTTCGAGCAGTTTTTTTTCTAATTGAAATTTAAGCTCTTCCTGCTTTTCGTTAAGTTCATTTTCCTTTTTTATCAGAGTAATTTCTTTTTCTTTAAGCGATAAATTTTCTGATTTTCGTTTTTCATTTTCCTCTTTTAAAGTTTTAATTTGCTCTTCAAATTTTTCGGATGCAGATTTTTCAATTTTATTTTTCTCAACAGCTAAAGCTTTTGCGAGTTCCTCTTTTAATAATGCATCTTGTTTTTCTTTAAGTTCACTTAATTCTTTTTTTTCAGTTTCAAGTAATTTTTTTTCAGCATTAAATTTTTCAGATTGCTCTGCAATTTTTTTTTCGTACTCTGATTTAAAATGAGCTTCAATTTTGCCTGATAATGCTTCTTCAACATCGAAGTTATGACCGCAGTTAGGACATTTAATTTTATCTGCCATATTTTTTAATGTGTTAATGCGTTAAGTTAATTTGCAAATTTATAATTTGTTAATTGTCAATTTAAAAAGTTCCAATAAATAAAAACTATATGTATGAATATTAAATGAATTTATTTTATAATTTTTCAAATTTAGAAAATTATTTATTAAAGCTATAAATATGAATGAGAAAATTTAAAAAAATTAATAATTATTATTGTTTTATTGTGATATTATATTAGGTTTTACCAAATAATATTAATGATTTCAATTGATTTCACTAAGATTATTATTAACTTGAATAAGACAGAAATACTTTTGAGTAAGACAGAATTACCTTTGAGTAAGATTGAACAGCCTTAGAGTAAGATTGAACAGCCTTAGACTAAGATTGGACTACCATAGAGTATGCTTATGATTGATTTGAATAAGATTGAACTGCCTTAAAGTAAGATTATACTTGTTTCCAGTAAGATTACAATAGATTCTAATAAGATTATAATAGATTCTGATAAGATTACAATAGTTCCCAGTAAGATTATAATA
>CAZDEU010000239.1:0-3033 GCA_964504265.1 uncultured Bacteroidales bacterium | reverse complement strand
ACTTTACTTTCCTATACAAAAGTTTTCAAACACATTGTCCAATAATTCTTCTGTAGTAATTTCGCCTGTAATGGTTCCGAGGTAGTGCAATGCCATACGCAGATCTTCAGCAACGAGGTCGGTAGGTACTTTGTTGTGCAGGGCTTTTTCAACTTCACTTATCATTTCCATAACTCTTGTGAGAGCATCAAGATGGCGGGCGTTTGTTACAACTGTACCGTCTTCAATTTTTCCGTATGATGCTGAACGTAAAAGGCTTTCGCTTATGAGATTAATATTTTGTTTTCTTTTTGCTGAAACAAAAATTGTCTCCAAATCAACAAGTTCACGGAATTTCTTAGGCATTTCAATTAAACAGTCGGTTTTGTTTGCAATAATTATTATACGTTTATTATTGCCGTTTATATGTTGTTTAATATTTTCTACTTCTGCTTTAATTTCTTCAACGCTTGTTTCGGTAACATCAAACACAAAAAGAATAATCATAGCCTGTTTAATCTTTTTCCAGGTTCTTTCAATGCCCATACTTTCAATTTCTTCAGTTGTTTGTCGCAAGCCAGCAGTATCAATAAATCTGAAGCTAACACCGCTAATGCTTATTACATCTTCAATAGCATCGCGTGTAGTACCGGGAATTTCAGAAACCAAAGCTCTTTCTTCGTTAAGCATTGCATTAAGCAAAGTGCTTTTGCCCACATTAGGTTTGCCAATAATAGCAACAGGTATACCTGTTTTAATGACATTACCTAACGAAAATGACATAATAAGTTTTTCAACTTCAGAGCTAATAACGCTCAACAAGTCAAAAAGTTTAGTGCGGTCGGCAAATTCAACATCTTCTTCCGAAAAATCAAGTTCAAGTTCAATTAATGACGCAAAGTCAAGTAGTTGTTTTCTCAGTTCTGATATTCTGTCGGAGAAACCGCCGCGCATCTGACTGTAAGCTATGTCGTGGGCAACTTTAGAATTTGAAGCAATAAGGTCGGCAACAGCCTCAGCCTGCGATAAATCCATTTTCCCGTTAAGGAAAGCACGCATAGTAAATTCGCCGGGCTTGGCATATCTTGCACCGGCTGATAATAATAATTCAATAATTCTATTTTGAATATAAGTTGAGCCATGACAATAAATTTCTACCGATTCTTCGCCTGTATATGAATTTGGTTCATGAAAAAGTACAGCCATAACTTCGTCTACAATTTCATCATCATTTTTAAACAACGAAAATTGCATTTGTGCGTGCTGAAGTTCTTTAAACTTTAGGCTTGTTTTAACAGGATATATATATTTAGAGCATATATTTATGCAGCCTTTTCCCGAAACTCTAATTACCGCAATAGCACTCATTCCTGTTGCACTAGCAGGAGCACAAATAACAGAATCCATATCAAATGTTTGTCTGTAATTATTCATATTGCTTAAAATTTTGAATTCATAATATTATTCTTTTTTACAAATATATTAAATATAAAACCTACATACAATATTATCTTAAAATATAAAATAATAATATGCGTTTTTAACTTATGCTAAAAATTTAGTAATTTTACTCAATATGATAATATTAACCAATAAATATTAATAAATATGCCATATAAAACAATTTTATTATTAATATTTATTTTTATAAATCAAATAAATATAAAGTCTCAGGGCATAAAACCATCAGAAAAGGAAGTTCTTGCTAACGTTTTAGTTACCGATTTTTCTGATAAGCCAAAAGCAGGCGAAATGATTTATTTTATTGGAACAAACCCGTTAAAGACTTTTTCAGGAATTACTGATAAAAAAGGAACTTTTTCGGTTCTATTGCCAAAAAATAACGTTTATCTCATAAAGTATCGCAATTTTAATGATTCTTTAGATTATACCGAAATGGAAGTTCCAAGCAATAAAGGTTTATATGAATTTACAGTTCAAATAAAAATTGAACCTCCTAAAGTTTATGTACTTGAAGATGTGTTCTTTGATTTTGGAAAAGCTACACTACGCAAAGAATCGTTTAAAGCCTTGAATAATCTTGTTGAAGTACTAAATCTAAAATCAACTATGTTGATTGAAATTTCGGGGCATACCGACAATATTGGTAAGCCTGATGATAATTTGTTGCTTTCTCAAAAAAGAGCTGATGCAGTTAAAGATTATTTAATTAAAAAAGGAATTAAATCGGAGAGGTTGGTTGCAAAAGGCTATGGCGATACACAGCCTATTGATGATAACGAAAGTGAACAAGGCAGGCAAAACAACAGAAGAACTGAAGTCAGAATTATTAAAGAATAGTATCTAAAGTTTCCCACATTCAAAATTGTCAATGCCTATAATAGGTTGTCCGTTTTCAACTTTGAAATAACAATTAATATCAATTTTTCTGCTTTTAGCTTCATTCATTATTCTAAAAGCCCCAAATACCAACCTCTAACCTTCGGCTTTGTTCAAATTTGAAGCAAAAATGCTGTTAATAGAGACATTTTTCCCTCTCAAAGAGTGTTCACTGGTGCTATAAGAACCAAAAAAGTGATGTTTTAACATCCAATTACCACGCTCTGAGGCTCGACTTTGCCTCATTTAGAAGGAAATTTCCCTGAATTTTGCTCGAAGCCGAACCTCAGAGCGGCAATTTTTAAGGAAAAAGCAGGAAATTTGAAACAAAAAGAGACAATTTTGATTCATTTTGCAAGAAACTCCAATAAAAATG
The DNA here is from genome assembly GCA_964504265.1 of uncultured Bacteroidales bacterium. GTDB lineage: Bacteria > Bacteroidota > Bacteroidia > Bacteroidales > JAKIYJ01 > JAKIYJ01. Next base: position 338 of record CAZDEU010000239.1, on the reverse strand, counting down.
ATTCGAGACCGAATCTCAGAGTGGCAATTTCGACTAATTATTAAAGAAAATTCTCTGAAAATGATTCGAGACCGAGCCTCAGAGAGAGTACTTTGGGGTAATAATTCTAATAGAACACTGATAACACAGAAGTAACGGATATTCGCAGATTTTTAACAGTGAGAATTATTATAACACAGAGAACACAGAGAAGGCACAGAGAGCCACTGAGAAAAGTAATTTTTCCTTTGCAGCTTTATAACTTTACAAACTTTATGAACTTCAGAACAACTGACCTCTACATATTTTAACCTAAGTTTTCTACAGCACTTTTTTATTAAAAATTAACACGTTAATTA
>CAZDEU010000238.1:0-3081 GCA_964504265.1 uncultured Bacteroidales bacterium | reverse complement strand
ATCGTGATATAAAGGCCTCGCTTGACACAAAGTTTGAGGAAGGGATGGAGAAAGGAATTGAGAAAGTTGCTAAGCAAATGCTAAATGAAAATGAACCAATTGACAAAATAATAAAATTTACAGGACTTACAAAAGACCAAATTCTGAAACTGAAAAAATAATAAAAACGAATGGTAACAAGCGGTAAAATGCATGTGGAGGTTGGTGGTTTTTGAAGGTTTGAGGCTCGTAAAAAAATGTCGGTGTAACTTGATAAGAAATCGCTTCGTAATCCCGCACTGCACCTTACCGCCGACCGTTACCAACCATACATACAAAAAATCATGACAAAAAGTTCCCAATTTGCGAATTATTTATTATCTTTGTATCAAATTTCAATAAATGGAAAGAATCTTTGCAAAGAGTATTTTACGAGAATACTGGGGGGAACATCCTGATTCTGAGCAACATTTGAAAACGTGGTATGACACGGTAATGAGTTCAGACTGGAAAAATCCAAATGATGTAAAAATGGCTTATGCTAATGCAAGTATTCTTAAAAATTGTAGGGCAGTTTTTAATATAAAGGGAAATGCTTACAGATTTGTTGTCAAATTCCATTTTGAGAAACAATGGGTTTTCATTAAATGTTTATTTTTTGTTTGAAAATCTTAAATCCACTTTTTGACCTTTACAAACTTTTTGACCTTAATTATATCACCTCAAGTTGATTTAACCAAAAATTCAATAAAAGTGTATTATGATTTTTTTTAACTTTGCCAATGATTTAGCAATTTTTTAAAATATTAAATAGAATTTCAATTAGATGAAAAAAATAGCATTAATAATTTTATCATTTACATGCCTGTCGCTGCTGGCATGCAATAACACTAAAAAAACACAAAACGAAATGAAAACACAAAATGAGCAGGCTACTGCAAAAACCGAAAAAGAACCTGAAAAGAAAATTGTAATAACTACAAAGTTTGGCGATATTAAAATAAAACTTTACAATGAAACTCCTCAACATCGCGACAATATGCTAAAACTTGTTTCGGAAGGTTATTATGATGGTATTTTGTTTCATAGGGTGATTAAAAATTTTATGATTCAAGGTGGTGATCCCGATTCAAAAAATGCACCTGCAGGTAAAATGCTTGGTAATGGTGGTCCTTCTTATACAATTCCGGCTGAGTTCAATCCAAATTTTTTTCATAAAAAAGGAGCTTTAGCTGCAGCACGTACTGGCGATCAGTTTAATCCCACAAAAGCCTCTTCTGGTTCGCAATTTTACATTGTTCAGGGGCAGGTTTTTACAGAACAACAATTAGCTAATATGGCTGCTCAAATGAATATTTCTTTTACTCCTCAACAGAAAGCTATTTATACTACAATTGGTGGCACCCCACACCTTGATGGCGCATACACTATTTTTGGCGAAGTTTATGAAGGGCTTGATATTATTGACAAAATTGCAGCAGTTAAGACAGGGGCAGGCGATAGACCAGTTGAAGATATTAGCATGACAATAAAAATTATTGAATAATATTGAATAATATTAAATATATTGAGTGTCAATGGTATTGTAAGGTTTTTTAGCTTTTAATATTTATTGTGTATTTTATATATTATAAAATTTAATGAAAGAAAAAATTAACACATACTTAGAAGAATTAGATAATTTTTTACCTAAAAGTATTGATGATGTTGAAAATATCAGAATACGTTTTTTAAGTAAAAAAGGTATTTTGCAGGAGCTTTTTGCAGGTTTAATTGAAATTTCTCCTGAAAAAAGAAAAGAAACAGGAGCTTTGCTTAATGATTTTAAAAATAAAGTTCAGCAAAAAATTCAACAGTATAAACAATCACTTAACGATAAAATTTTAAATAATCAGAAAGTTGAAAAAGATCTTAGCCTAAGCACCGATTTTATAGAAATTGGCAGTCATCACCCTTTGTCAATTGTAAAAAACAGGATAATTGATATTTTTTCCTATCTTGGTTATTCGGTAGCCGAAGGTCCTGAAATTGAAGACGATTGGCATAATTTTACCTCTTTAAATTTTCAACCCGACCATCCAGCACGTGATATGCAGGACACCTTTTTCATAGAAAAAAATCCAGATGTAGCATTACGCACACATACCTCGTCAGTACAAATAAGGTTAATGGAAAAAGCTAAGCCGCCAATAAGGTCAATTATGCCAGGCAGGGTTTTCAGAAATGAAGCTATATCGGCCAGAGCCCATTGTATATTTCACCAAATTGAAGGTTTATATATAGACAAGGGGGTTTCTTTTGCTGATTTGAAACAGACTTTATTATATTTTGTTCAGGAGTTTTTTGGTGTTGATACCCAAATACGTTTACGCCCTTCTTATTTCCCTTTTACAGAGCCATCGGCCGAGCTTGATATTTCATGTTTTGTATGTGGAGGCAAAGGCTGTAATATATGCAAGCACACTGGCTGGGTCGAAATATTAGGTTGTGGAATGGTTGACCCCAATGTTCTTGATAATTGCAATATAAACAGTAATGAATATAGTGGTTTTGCCTTTGGTATGGGGGTAGAACGTATTGCTTTGCTGAAATACCAAATAAAAGATCTTCGACTGTTTTTTGAAAACGATTTAAGATTTTTAAATCAGTTTAAATCAGTTATTTGATTTTTGGATATTTGTTTTGGATTATTACAAATTTCAATATGATAATCAATTTCGTTTAGCAAAGTATTTATATTTTTTATATTAGATATTTCGATGTTGAACGCAAGAAAAATATTTTTAATTTTTCTCAAAGTGGTAATAATTTCTGCGGTTTTCCCTTTCATAACATTGCTTTTAATTATTAAAAAGAAATTAGCTTGTTTATAGCCACTTAGCAATAAAGACGTATTATTACACTTATTTGACAATAAAAAATATTCAGAAAATAAATCATTATTCTTAAAATAATAAAACGAAAATAAAGATTTTTCTTTTTTTGAAAAATAATCGCCCGAAAAATCTAACATTTTTTTAAAATTAGTATAAAGAGATTTATTTATAAAAAAGGATAACTGATAATCTTTTAGACTTGTTGAAATTCCGATAAAAAGAACTT
>CAZDEU010000237.1:0-3096 GCA_964504265.1 uncultured Bacteroidales bacterium | reverse complement strand
ATACAACCGTTCAGGCTCATAGCTCTTGGGGGGGTAAATGCTGGACACAAATGAACCTCGGTGCTACTGCCCCTCCTACTTCAGCTAATGATGCTGACGATAACAGAGCTGGTTGGTTCTTTAGATTCAATACGCCTCAAGGTACTTTTTTTGGTGCCTCAAGAATTCCTGATACTTGGCCTACTTCTATTACTGGCACAACAGATTGGCTACCTGCAAATGACCCTTGTACAGGATTACTTGGTGCTGAATGGAGAGTGCCTACTAACACAGAGTGGGACAATTATCGTTCTGCTTCTACAACTTACGGAGGTGCAGGTGCTTCTAATGATTTAACAACAGCTTATAACTCTTATTTAAAATTACATGGAGCTGGATATATTATTGAAAACTCAGGCACTAAGCAAGGGCCAGGTACTGAAAGTAATTGCTGGAGTTCAACTCAATATTCAAGTACCGAAGCTTACAGATTCAATGTTGTTGATGTTATGTCAAACAGACCCAGAGCAAGAGGATACAGTATTAGATGTATAAAAGATTAATATGTAAAAAAATAATATGATCAATTTTAAACAAATATTTACTTTAATTTATGGGCTTTTTATTGTGTTCAGTGGTAATATTTTTTCACAATCAATAAAATCGCCAGGTGCTTCCGACTCTATTGATATTATTCACTACGATTTAAATATTAACCTAGTTTATCTTTCGCAGAAAAAAATTAGTGGCGTTGCTGAAATCGCTTTTGTACCAAAACTTACAGGAATAAATAATATTTCTTTAGATTTGCTGAAATTAAATGTCGACTCAGTTAAAGTAAATGCTTCTTTGGCTAATTTTAATTACAACGATACTGTTATTCGTATTACTACTCCGCAAAACAAAGGAATTCCAAGTGGCGATACTGCATATCTGACTGTTTATTATCACGGGCAACCTGTTAAAGACGCTTCGGGCTGGGGCGGCTTTTATTTTGCTAACGATAGTTCGTATGCCTACAACCTCGGGGTAGGGTTTGACGCTGACCCTCACAGTTTCGGTAGGGTGTGGTTCCCCTGTATTGACGATTTTCGCGATAAGGCTACTTACGATTTTAAAATAAGAGTAAAAAATACTAATACTGCCGTTTGTAATGGGCTTTTAGTCGATAATTATTGCGCAGGCGATAATACTGCTATTTATCATTGGAAAATTAAATCTCCAATTCCTGCCTACCTTGCAAGTGTTGCTGTTGGCAAATACTCCCTTATTTCTGATACTTATAATGGAATTAATGCAAATATTCCAATATCTATTTATGTCAGACCCTCTGATTCATCCAAAGCTTTAACATCATTTTCTAATCTTAAAGACATTCTAAATGCTTATGAAACTCACTACGGACCTTATTTATGGGAAAGAATTGGATATGTTGGCGTGCCTTTTAGCAACGGGGCTATGGAACACTCTACAAACATTGCTTATCCTAATGTATGTATTGATGGTACATTAAATTATGAGTCTTTACTCGCTCACGAATTATCGCATCACTGGTTTGGAAATTTAATTACTTGCAGCACCGAAGAAGATATGTGGATTAACGAGGGTTGGGCTACTTATTGCGAAAGTATCTATAAAGAAGCCCTTTACGGAATAAATTCTTATAAAAATAACATTAGAACTCAACATAAAGATGTCCTGCAAAAAGCTCATATTACCGATGGCAGTTATCTTGCCTTATATGGAATACCTCATAATTATACTTACGGAACTACGGTTTATGACAAAGGTGCTGACGTAGTTCATACGCTTAGACATTATCTCGGAGATGATTTATTCTTTAATACTGTAACAAATTTGCTTTCTCATAATCCTTATTCTAATATTAATTCCACTGGCTTACGCGATTCTCTTTCTGCTTTGTCGGGTGTTGATTTATTTGATTTTTTTGAATCTTATGTTTTTAATCCCGGATTCCCTCATTTTTCAATCGATTCCTTTAAACTTATTCCTTCTTCTACTGGTAATATGTGCATTGTATATATGCGTCAAAAACAAAAAGGAACATCTTTTTTTGCTAATAGCAATAAAATTGAACTTTCTTTTTTTGACAATAATTGGAATATATATACCGATACTATATATTTCTCGGGTCAATACGGAAACGCTACCTTTGAACTGCCTTTTGTCCCCGACTTTATTATTGCCGACTTAAATGAAAAAATTGCCGATGCAACTGTCGATAATTATAAAATAATTAAAGCAACTGGTGTTCACAATTTTTCTGATACTTATTTTATTGCTGATGTTAATCAAATTTCTGATTCAGCTTTTATAAGAGTTGAAAACAGTTGGGTTGCCCCCGACCCTTTCAAAAATCCACTACCATGTATCGTTTTATCAAATCACAGATATTGGAAAATTGATGGAATATTTCCGCAAAATTTTAACGCTAAAGGAAGGTTTTATTATTCTAAATTAAATCATCTTGACAACCAACTTATTACATCACATGCTGATTCTCTGGTAATATTATATAGGAAAAACACCACCAATGATTGGCAAATTGTTCCAACTGTAAGAACAGGCAGCAGCAATTCAGGTTATTTAATTATTGATACTCTACAAATTGGCGAGTATGTGCTTGGTATTAAAGCATGTAACCACCCCCTAGAAATTAATCAACTCAACAAAAATTTAAATTTAAATTTAAAAGTTTTTCCTAATCCATCCAAAAATATATTTAATTTTTCATTTAATAATCCTTTACCTTCTACTCTTAAAATTTTTAATACTAACGGCTCGCTTATATATAAAACTGAGGTTGAACCTAACCAAAACAAAGCTGTCTGGAATTCACATAATAATTTAGCCGGTACATATTTAGTTTTTCTTAATGAAAAAAATACTAATAAAATTATTGGACAAAACAAATTAATAGTGATTAAATAATATATAGCTGTATTAATTATAATAATAGCTAAACAAATATATATTTACCATAAATGCTTTTTATATATAATTATTTATATTAATGAAAAAATATCATACATTTTAATTAAATAAATATTACATATATTAATTGACGATTTTAGATTGACGATTGACGATTTAATT
>CAZDEU010000236.1:1928-3102 GCA_964504265.1 uncultured Bacteroidales bacterium | reverse complement strand
TCCCATCGCTAATTTTAAAAAATTGTTATTTTACAAAAATAAGTATATTTATTTTAAAAAACACAAAGAATATTTTTAAATAATTAACACTAAACGGCATTAAATACAAACAAAATACTAAATTTAATCAATAAATTATTATTTAGATTAAATATAATAATCCTTTGTAATTTCTTTATAAACAGACGAATAATCGCCATTATCATCATATATTTTAATATAATTACTTTGCTTGATTTGTCGTGTAAAACTAAATTTAAGAAAAACTCTTTTGGGTTTTTTATTTTGCCTTGTATGTATTATTGTTTCCTTATTCAAATATAATTCATTTATCAAAGCAAACTTGCAAAAAACATCTTTTTCAAATAAAGGTAATACAGCAAAAAAATCCCCATTAGGGGTTAATAATTTTTTAACACTAAAAAGCAGTGTTTCGTAGTCAAGCGATTCCCTGTGCCTTGCATTTTGCCTTTTTTCATCAGATGGTTTAATTGAATTAAACCAAGGAGGATTACAAACAATCATTTCAAATGTTTCGTTAGTCTTGTTAACAAAATCTTCCAATGAAATATTTATAATTTTTAATCTGTCGTTCCATTTACTTTGTTTAAAATTTTCCTCAGCACAGTATGCAGCATCTTTACATATTTCAACAGCAGTAATGTAAGCATCCGATTTTTGAGCAAGCATAAGCGATATCAACCCCGAGCCGGCTCCAATATCAAGTATTTTGTTGATGTTATTATTAACTGTAAGCCATGCACCAAACAAAACACTATCGGTGCAAATTCTCATACCACAATTATTGTCATTAATCGAAAAATATTTAAATCTGAAATGATTTTTGTTCATATTAACGATAAAGGTCAATTAGTCCTGTAGGAGTTTTAACTAATATACTTTTAACATTATGATTAATCTCAATTATAAATTCCTCAGTCAACGGAATAAGAATTTCCTTTTCATCGTCCATTATTTTTAAAAGATTATTTCCGGGTATATCCATTATGTCTGATACTACACCAATATAACCTAAATTGCTATCAGTTACAGTATATCCTTCAATATCATCAAAATAATTTGAATTTGAATCAACATTTATATATTTTTCTAAAATATAAAAATCTTTATCAATAAGTAACATAGCCTTTTCGGGTGAATCAATTTTGTCAAA
>CAZDEU010000236.1:0-1828 GCA_964504265.1 uncultured Bacteroidales bacterium | reverse complement strand
AAAAATCTTTATCAATAAGTAACATAGCCTTTTCGGGTGAATCAATTTTGTCAAACCCAACAATAATTGATTTAGTATCTCTGATTTTTAAGCTATTAACAAAAAAAGGAACTAAACAAGAACTAATATCGACAAAAAAAACATCAACATTGTCAAAGTCAATGTTGATGTTTGTAATACTAATAATAACTTCACCCTTAATATTATGAGTTTTTATGGCTTTACCAATGTTAAAACATGTTTTTTTATCCATAAAGATAAAAAACTTTTAAAAGAAAAAACCTTTATTATTCAGCTTTAGTTTCTTCGTTGCTGACTTCAGTTTCTGGATTTTTTACTTCATCAGTTGTTGCAGTATTTTCGGCTACAGCAGCATCTTTTTGCGCTATTGCTTCTTCAGCAGCTTCTTCGCTTTTAGCTTCTTCAGCTAATGCCTGATTTTCTTTAGCTCTCTTTTCAGCAATAAGCTGAGCTTTAGCTTCACTAATTTTTAGTTCTTCAGCTATTCTCTTTTTATTGGTATCTTTTAGTTTTTGTTGATGTTCGTTTGCAGCAGCTTTAATTTTTGATTCTTTTTCGGTAAGCCAGTTTTGGAATTTTGCTTCGGCTTGCTCTGCTGTTAAAGCACCTTTAGTAACACCTTTTAAAAGATGATTTTTGTAAATAACCCCTTTATAAGAAAGGATAGCGCGAGTAGTGTCGGTAGGTTGTGCTCCACATTGCAGCCAGTACAAAGCTCTGTCGAAATTTAAGTCAATATCGGCAGGTTTTGTTAGTGGATTGTAAGTGCCAAGTTTTTCAATAAACTTTCCATCACGAGGTGCACGACCATCGGCAATTACAATATGATAAAAAGGACGTCCTTTCTTACCAAAGCGTTGTAATCTGATTTTCGTTGGCATAATAATTTATTTTAAATTTGTTAAATTTTTGGCAAAGGTCAGAATTTTTTTATAAAAATCAAAATTTATTTTTATTGCTTGAAGATTTATTTGGCTTACTTTTTGTAAATTGCCTTAGTTTTTAAAAACTACATTATGAAACGGCTCATTTTTATTTCGGTCTTGTTGTCGGTATTTATGACAGACACTTTTTCACAAGAACTAAGAAAAGTTGAAAACACTGCTTTTCAAAGAGGCGAAAAACTTAAATACAGGGTTTATTACGATGCTATTTTAACAGGCAAAGTTACTGCAGGCGAAGTAACGCTTGAAATTACCAAAGAAAACAAATCAATGTACGGCAGAAATACTATGCACATTGTGGGGCTTGGTAAAACTAAAGGTTTGTTTAATTTGTTTTTTAAAGTTATCGACAGATACGAATCTTATATGGACGAAGAGGCTCTAATTCCTTGGGTATTTGTTAGACGAGTTAACGAAGGCGGTTATATTATTAATCAGGACGTGGTGTTTAATCATGCTAAAAATCTTGCAGTTAGTAATTCAGCTTCTATTCCCGTTCCCGATAATATTCAGGATGTTATTTCTACTTTTTATTATGCCAGGACTATGGATGTAAGCGATTTTAAACTCGGCGAAAGTTATTCTATCAACTTCTTTATTGACGATACTGTTTATAATTCGCATTTTATTTTTATGGGATTAGAAGATGTTAAAACTTCTGTTGGCACTATTCGCTGTTATAAAGTTAAACCTAAAGTAGCTAAAGGCATTAATTTTAGCGAAGATTATCCTATGATTTTATACGTATCGGCCGATAAAAACAGAATACCTGTGCTTGCTGAATCTGAAATTCTTGTCGGCTCTGTTAAACTTGAACTTACTAAGTATTCGGGACTTAAAAACCCGTTTGAGGCTAAGATAAA
>CAZDEU010000235.1:0-3109 GCA_964504265.1 uncultured Bacteroidales bacterium | reverse complement strand
AAATATGGTAAAAATTGGAAATTATGGAGGATAAAATGATTAATTTTGTTATTTACGAAGATAATAAAAAAATGGTTGATCTTTATACTGAAATTATTCATCGTTTTATGGGCAATAATGATAATAAATATAAGATTAGAACCTTTCAATCATACACACTGGCTTTAAAGGAATATATTTCCAACAATACAGGTAAAAATATTTACATCTTGGATCTAGAAGTTCCAGAAAAATCTGGCCTTGATCTAGCAAGAGAAATAAGAAAAAATGGTAAATGTTTGGATCAAATTATTATTGTTACAGCTCATAATGAATTAAAAGAAAATGCTTATCGAAGTAAGATCCTAATGGTTGATTTTATTTCTAAATATGATAATTTGGAAGGTAATATTGTCGATAGTTTAAATATGGCTTTTGAATATCTCGATAAGGATTCAAGTTTTCAGTTTAAGCAAGATGGGGAAATAATTCAAATTCCATACTGCGACATCTTATTTATTGAAAAAAACAAATCTGACAATGCGATATATGTTAATACCAAGAGCGATCGCATTAAAGTAAAAACCAATATGTTAGCAATAGAAAAGATGTTAAATTGTAGTCCACAATTTTTTAAAACACACCGAAGCTGCATTGTCAATTTAAATAATATTACAAGAGTTGATATCGTAAATCAGGTGATTATGTTTGGCAAGAAGTCCACAATGAATTTAGCTAGGAATAAAAAGAAGGAATTCGAAAAGAAAATATTTAGAGTGAAACAATAATAAAAATAAGAATAAATATGGGGAGAAACATATGAAAATAGATCTAATAAAATTAATTTATTATTTTTTAACATCTTTATGTTCTTCATCAGCTGTCTATATAATTGGATACAAAATAGGTAATAAAAAAATTGATATAAAAGATACAAAAAGCATCATGTATTTAATAATAATTTCAATATTGTTTGTTTTAAACTATTTTCTTTTTCAAAATCCATTTAGAATAATAAATTCATACCTTATAATTTCTTTTTACTATAAAGTATCCCTAAATGAAAAGATCAAAAAAGCTCTTGTATTAGGATTTATCATGATTATACTATTAACATTCAGTGAAATTGTTTTTTCGATTTTTATAACTATCTTTTCATCTATTAATAAAAATATCGATGGTGATATATTTTTATTAAACAGTATTGCTAATATAACAATTGGATTATTATCGTTAATTATTTATAACTTTAGTAAAAAATTTATTAAGAGCATTATTGAAAAATATACGAATAAAATAAGAGTTAATTTAATTATTACCAGTATTCTTATTATATTAGTGTTTGGTATTTTATTCATGAGTTTTATTAATAATAACTGGAAAATTAATAGTATCTTCTATTTTGATGTTGCCATAATTCTGTCTTTAATAATGATATCGGCTCTACTACTATTTCAAGAATATAGCAAAATAAATTTGCAAGAAAAGTACGAGATGGCCAATAAATACATGCAGACTAACGCTAATTTGATGGAAAAGTATAGTTCTATTCAACATCAATACAAAAATCAATTAATTATAATAAAAGGATATGTTAACAAAAAAAATACTAAATTAGTATCTTATATAAACGAATTACTAAAGGATTATAAGAATAAAAAATACGAATGGATTACTAAAATTAATAATATAAATATAGATGGATTAAGATATCTAATTTTCTACAAATTGATTGAAGCTGAGAATTCTCATTTAAAATTAGATGTTCAAATCAACGAAAAAATCAGAGAAATAGATTTTAAATTTTTAACCATTAAGGAAATTAATGTTTTGTCGACTATAATCGGTGAATATTTGGATAATGCAATCTATGCCTCAAAGGAATCTAAAGAAAAAGAATTATGTTTTGATTGCTATTTAGATGATGGAGTATTAATTTTTGAAATAAGCAATAGTTATAGTAATAGAATTGATATGAAAAGCATTAGTAAGAGGGGATACTCTACTAAAGGTATGAATAGAGGTCTAGGTTTATTTGAAGTAGATAAAATTATTAAAGCTAGTAAAAGATTTACGACTTCCCGAGTTATTAAAAAAAGTTATTTTATTGCCAAAGTTTTTGTCGATTTAAAAAATAGTAGATAACTACTATTTTATTTGATTAGTGATTTTGGCATTTCTGGTTCGTCAATCATAATTATAAAACATGCTGTAGTAGCGGCACCAGCTGCTGCTACGCCAATAGCAACAAGAGCCATTGCCAACAATTTTTTCATTCTTTACCTCCCTCCTTTGCAGATAATTTTAAATATATTGACCTATATTTAACTATTCTTGTAGGCAAGATAGTTACGATATGATAATTTAAAAAACTTATATGTAATTGGTAAAATTAAGCTTGTTTCAATTAACATCGCCATTACAATACAATTTTTTAATATAAAATTATCGAAAAATAATATCAATAATAAATAAATAATTCCTGTTGTTACTGTTAAGATTTTATAAATCTTTCTTTTCTTTTTATTAATAATTGGTCTTTTTTTAGTATCGGCAGGTGCATACAAGACGTAGCTTAATATACATAATATAGCTAAAATAGTACTTATATAAATTGGAATTTCAAAATTTTTAGCAACTATTGGTAGAACGATAAAAGTAATAATTGAAGATACCCAGCACATCCAACTTTTAGAAGCATGTAATCCAAAAGCTGTTAACCTTAACAGATTAAAAAACATTAATAAAAATATCGTTTCTTTAAATATTTTTAAGACAAGAGAGATAATTATAATAACAATTAATTTTGTTAAAGTCATATAAAAGGCTTCAATACCATATTTAATTTCTGCTAACTTAGTCTCATTAAACAATGGATTATAACTTCTTACTATCATCATTGACTTACTAATAATCATATCCTTCATAACAATTCCTCATATCATATTACATTTTAATGTAATTAAAATACTTTTTACTTATTATTTTAAAATAGTACAAATTACTTATAAGTTTGGCATTCTAAGTTAAAAATTGTTCCAGTTTTTACCAAAAAAATTTAAAAAATTACCAAAAAAAATAAATATGAAAATTCAAATATTTTGTTTTGGTATGATGAAACTGCACGCGC
>CAZDEU010000234.1:0-3148 GCA_964504265.1 uncultured Bacteroidales bacterium | reverse complement strand
AAAATTTAGTTATAAATAAATAAATGTAATGTTTTTTCATATATAATCAATTTAAATATTTTAAAAACAAAAATAATAAAAAAAAATCTTTATATACTTTTATTTTAAAAAAAAAATCGAAAAATGAGCAAAATGTTGATTTCGACAATTTTTTTATTATATTTGCAGAATTATAATTATATTATCAAATAATATGGAAGATTCTGGAAACAATGAAAGACAGGAAATCTATTCACGTTCAATCAGAGCTGGAAAACGCACATATTTCCTGGATGTAAAGAGTACAAGATCGGATGATTATTATCTTACAATTACAGAAAGTAAGCGAAGGTTTGATAACGAGCAGGGAAAATTTTTCTATGAAAAACATAAAATTTTCTTATACAAAGAAGATTTTGATAAATTCGTAGAAGGTATATCCGAAGTAATAGATTATATTCGTTCAGGACATTTCCCTGATAAAAGCATAGAAGAAACTACTAAAAATAGTTCTGATGAATTTTCAGATGTTAATTTTGACGACCTAAACAGTAGTCCCTCTGATATTTCTTAGCTTTTTATATTAATTGTGTTTTTGAATCAAGTAACAAACTCTTTTTTTCTAAAAAAAGAGTTTAATATGCTTTTTTACATTTACTTTGTAAAATGAAATTATAAATATGTAACATTAATAATTTTAAAAAATGTTATTTGCAAAGTAAATGATTATGAGTATGTTATATAAATTTAACTGTTTTTTAGATGGGTAAGGTAATAGCAATAGCAAATCAAAAAGGAGGAGTTGGAAAAACTACAACTGCCATCAATCTTAGCGCAGCACTCGCTGTATTGGAACATAAAACTTTGCTTGTGGATGCCGACCCTCAGGCAAATGCTACTTCTGGCGTTGGTTTTGAGCCTAGAAATATTAAAACAAGTATTTACGAATGTATTATTGATGATATTGAACCTGCTAATATTGTTTTAAATACATCTACACCTAACCTTGACCTTGTCCCTGCTCATATTGACCTTGTTGGTGCTGAAATTGAAATGATTAATTTGCCTAACCGCGAAAAAATGATGAAGAAAGTACTTACTAAAGTAAAAGATATGTACGACTTTATCATTATTGATTGCTCACCATCCTTGGGGCTTATTACTGTCAATAATTTAACTGCAGCCGATTCTGTCATTATTCCTGTTCAGTGCGAATATTTTGCATTAGAAGGACTGGGCAAATTACTTAATACTATCAAAATTGTACAGAGCAGACTTAATCCTGACCTTGATATTGAAGGTATTTTACTAACTATGTACGACGTTAGGCTACGCTTGTCTAATCAAGTTGTTGAAGAAGTAAAAACTCATTTTCAACAAATGGTTTTTGATACAATAATTCAAAGAAATACTAAATTGGGAGAGGCTCCTAGCTTTGGCGAAACTATTATTACTCACGACATTGATAGCAGGGGAGCTATTAACTATATGAACCTTGCTCGCGAAATTTTACAAAAAAACAAAATCAAAGCTATAAAAAAATGATTTATATATATGAACGTTAAGAAAAAAGCATTGGGAAGAGGCTTAAGTGCTTTGTTAGAAAATCCTGAAACTGACATAACTACTAAAAATGATATGTCGGGAAAATACGTTGTTGGAGCTGTTTCTGATATTTCTATCAATAAAATTGAAGCAAATCCTTTTCAACCAAGAGATAAATTTGAAGAAGAGGCTTTACAAGAGCTTGCTGAATCTATTAAAGAACATGGCATTATTCAACCTGTTACTGTAAGGAAATTAGGTTATGATAAATATCAACTAATTTCGGGCGAAAGAAGGTTTAGGGCAGCAGCCCTCGCTGGTCTTACAGATATGCCTGCTTATATCAGAATAGCTGACGATAAGCAAATGTTAGAAATGGCTCTTATTGAAAATATTCAACGACAAAATTTAAACGCTCTCGAAATTGCAATAAGTTTTCAGCGTCTTATTGATGAATGTAAACTTACTCAGGAAACATTAAGTGCAAGCGTTGGGAAAAACAGGTCAACCGTTGCTAATTACCTCAGGTTGCTTAAACTTCCCGAAGAAATTCAAACAGGACTACGCGATAATATTATTTCGATGGGACATGCCCGCGCTTTGATAAGTATTGAAAATAAAAGAGAGCAAATTTTATTGTATAATCGTATTGTAAGTGATGGTTTATCGGTTCGCAAAACAGAAGAACTTGCACGACATGTTTCTGAAACAATATTTGTTGCTCCAACAGTTAAATCTCCTAAGCCAAATTTACCCGAAGAGTTTAACGAAGCTAAAGAAAAACTGAAAGTTCTTTTTGGCAATGAGGTGGATATTAAAAGAAATAAATTAGGTAAAGGTAAATTAAGTATTAATTTTAATTCGGACGAGGATTTACAAAGAATTATTGCTCTATTACACAGTCCAATTTTGTAGTGATTATTTTTTCAAAAATATATGTAATTACTAATAATATGTCGTTTCGATATATATTAGCATTAATAATATTTTTTGTTTTTTTATTACCTTCTTCTTTTTCCCAAAAGAATAATGATAACAATATAGCAGATACAAATTATTATGAATTGCATTCGCCTAAGAAAGCAGCATGGCTGTCAGCAGTTTTACCTGGTTTAGGACAAGCATATAATAAAAAATACTGGAAAATACCCGTTATATGGGCAGGCTTTGGTGGTTTAAGTTATTCAATTATATTTAATAATAATAAATATGTAACTTATCGCAATGCGTATTTATATAGAATTGATAACGACAGCACAACAATTGATAATTTCCCTTTGTTTTCGACAAACTACTTGCAAACTTTAAAAAATTCGTACAGAAGAAACCTTGAATTAAGCGTTATTATTGCCGCCGCTTTATATGCTATAAATATTATTGATGCCACGGTTGACGCTCATTTATATGATTTTGATGTAAGCGATGATGTATCTCTTAATATAAAGCCTGTTATGATGTTTTCTGAAAAACAACCATATAACACTATACATCCAGGCATAAAACTTACTTTTTCTTCTTCTAATAAAAATAACAAGAAATCAATAAGAAATAATCCATATTCAATTTATTAATGCTGGCATTGAAGTTTAAAATGTATTAAATTTTATATATTAAATTAAAAAAT
>CAZDEU010000233.1:1515-3149 GCA_964504265.1 uncultured Bacteroidales bacterium | reverse complement strand
TTATTTTTTATAAGAATTTTATTTTTTTTCGTATTATGTAAAAAAAAATATTTAATTTTAAAAATTATTATGATATTGATTAACTAATATCTATTTTAATCGTTATTATTAATTTTGGTTTATTTATCATAATTAAATTTTAAATTTATTGAATACTTAATGTTTAATATTAAACGTTATCTGAATTAATTGAAAACAAACAACTTAAAAATATAATTATATGAAAGCATCTCGTTTTTTATCAAAATTTTTTTTGTTTCTAACATTTATCATTGTAAGCATCAATATTAATGCTTCTGATATCAAGTTTTACCCTACTGAAGTTAAAACATCTAAAAATCCTCAATGGTTTTATTGCCAAAATCAAAGTCTTATTCCTTTTGCTCCTCAATTTAACACTAATAATCAAAGTAAAGCAATGAGTATGCTAAAGTTGGCAGGTGTATATAATTTACAGGGTTATATTGGTGATACTGCTATGGTTGTTTTTATGCCGGGAGCTACTGCTGGTTTTGATGCGGGTTACGATGCTACTAAAATGATGAATAATGATCCTAATATGCCTAATTTATATACTGTTATTAATGGGTCTGTTTTTGCATCTATTAATGTTTATCCTGAATTGGATACTGTTATGGTTACTATTCCAATTGGATATTCTGGCAAAGCAACTGTTCAACATAAAATTTCTGCTCCTCTTATTGATAATTTTCCTCCAGGAACTGCCATTTATTTACAAGATGTTCAGCAAAGCGTTATGCAAGATCTTACTATAAACCCTAATTATTATTTTAATGTTCAAACTGGCGATCTCGAAACAGGTAGATTCTTTATTATATTTGATGCCCCTAATATTGTGGGAATTAACGAAAATGTGAATAATTCTAAAAATATTTTTAATGCATGGTACTATAATAAAAAAGTTCATTTAACTTTTTTTAATGATATTAATAAAAATGCTGTGGTAGATGTTATTGATGTGTACGGCAGAGTAGTTGTACCGCAATCTGTCGTTAATGTCGGTAATCACCAATTCGATTTTGTTGATAAAAATTCTGGTTATTATTTCTTAAGATTTAATTGTGATGGCAAAACAAATATTAAAAAGTTTTTTGTTGATTAACATTAAAAATATATTTTTTATAATGCCTGCCAGAAAACAACCTGTCAGGCATTTTCTGTGTCTTGATATTGCTGTTGATTTGTTGAAATTTCATTTGTTTTTATGATTCTTTTTTTCTGATAATTTTACAATTTAATACCCAAAAATATAAAATGAAACTACAAAATATTTATACTAAATGTTTAAAATCATTTGTTCTCTTCCTAGTTTTGGTTAGTTTGTTTTTATGCAAACCCTCTACAATTAAAGCTCAGCCTGCTTTAACTTACCCGTATATTGAACTTGTTGGTATTTTGACTAGTGGTTCTTATGCATGGATGTATGCTGATAATACTTTATTATCGTTTAATTGTGATGGTGAATGGGGCAAGGATGATTACGATGGCGATAAAATATGGAACTCTGAAGTATATATGCCTAATTTTTATTCTACAATTTTTGGCAGTACCGATCCTTACGTTTCTGTTGCTATGCCTGCTGTAGTTGATACAACTGTTATTGTTCCCTTGGG
>CAZDEU010000233.1:0-1415 GCA_964504265.1 uncultured Bacteroidales bacterium | reverse complement strand
AATAATATTAATGACAATTATACTTTTTCTATAGCAAAAAATGATGGAACTCCCTCTAAATGGTTGGGTAGATTTTATATAGAATTTAAAATGCCTCCCTACATTCCCAGCCCTTCTGTATCTATTACAACTAATAACCCTACTCCTTATCAAAATCACCCTAACGCATTAAGCTATTGTATGGGCGATGATATATACGTCCCTTTTATTACTAGTGGAACATTTCCAATTTACAATACTTTTACTTTACAATTGTCCGACGAAAATGGAAGCTTTGCTAACCCTACTATTTTAAATATTATTTGTAGTGCAACTTCAGGTACTATTGATGGAGTTATACCTAGTAATATTCCCGCTGGCAGTGGTTACAGAGTGAGGGTTGTTTCTAGTAACCCTTATTTTGTAGGTACTACTAATCCCTCCAATATCACAATTAATGATATTCCTAACGTTGTTTATACTGGCACTTATCCTGTTGTTAGCGATACTAACATTAATTTTGATTTAACTTCTTATGTAACTTTTAGTCCGCCTGGCGGTTCTTTTATATGTAATGGTTGTTTTGGTACTACTTTTAACGCTACTTATCCAGGTATTGGTACTCATGAAATCAAATATATTGTTCAAATTGCAGGTTGTACTAATTTTGCTACTAATAATATTACTGTTGGTACCCCTCCACCTGTTTCTTATACTGGATCTTTACCTGCTCAATGCGAAACTTCAACCACGCTAGATTTGGAAACAGTCGGTTCATATTACCCACCTGGTGGTGTTTTCTCAGGCAATGGAGTAAGTGCAAATAATTTTGATGCAAGTTCTGCAGGTGTCGGTACTCACACTATAACTTACACGGTTCTAATTGGTGGAATTCCTCATTCTGCTACTAATAGTATTGTTGTAGATGCTATGCCTTTTGTTAATTTTACAAGTTCAATCCCCGATCAGTGCATTAGTTCTACTTCTCTGGACTTATCTTCTTTTGTAAATGTTAGTGGTGGTACCTTTTCTGGTAATGGAGTTAGTGGTACTAATTTTAACGCTCAAACAGCAGGATTAGGTACACATACTATTAATTATGAAGTTGTAAATGGTGCTTGTACAAATACTGCTACTGAAAGTATAACCGTTGTTTCTGCACCTTCTGTTTCTTATACAGGATCTTTACCCGATCAATGTGAAACTTCAACATCTTTTGATTTGTTAAGTTATGGCTCAGTTAGCCCTTCTGGTGGCACTTTTTCTGGTAATGGTGTTAGCGGAACTAATTTTAATGCTAGTGCTGCTGGGTCTGGTTCTCATGTTATAACATACACTGTTGGAAGTGGAGGTTGCTCTGCTAGTGCAACAAACAGCATAACAGTAAGCTCAATGCCAACTGTAACTTACACTGGCAGTTTACCTGACCAATGCGA
>CAZDEU010000232.1:0-3164 GCA_964504265.1 uncultured Bacteroidales bacterium | reverse complement strand
ATCCATTTAATGTCCATTGGTAAGAGGGAGAAGAGCCGCCATTAGTTGGAGTTGCAGTAAATGTAACATTAACTCCTGAATTAACAGGATTAGCTGATGGACTAATACTAACACTTACAGGCAAATATGAATTTACTGTCATTGTTATTATATTAGATGTTGCGGGATTACCTGTAACACAAGTTTCATTCGACAATAATTCGCAACTAACCTCATCACCATTTGTTAATGTGTTTGTATTAAAAACATTGCTATTTGTACCTGTATTATTGCCGTTTATCTTCCATTGATATGAAGGTGATGTTCCTCCATTAGTTGGAGTTGCAGTAAATGTTACATTTTCGCCATCACAAATAGGGTTAGAAGAAGCTATAATACTTACATCGACAGTTAAATTAGGATTAACAAGCATTGTTATTAAATTTGAAGTTGCAGGAGAACCTGTAATACAAGACAAACTTGATGTTAGCTCACAAATAATTTCGTCGCCATCTGATAATGAGTTGCTTACAAAAGTTTCACTATTTGTTCCTGCATTTAAACCATTAACTTTCCATTGATATGAAGGTGCAGAGCCTCCATTAACAGGTGTAGCAGTAAAAGTTACACTTGCTCCTGAACAAATAGGATTGGCAGATTCAATAATACTGACGCTAACAGGTAAATTTGGATTTACAGTCATTGTAATTATGTTTGATAAAGCAGGCGAACCTGTGGTGCATGATAAGCTTGATGTTAATTCGCAGCTTACTTCATCGCCATCATTTAATGTACTGCTATTGAACGTATTGCTATTTGTTCCTACATTACTACCATTAACTTTCCACTGATAATTAGGAGAAGTACCTTCGTTTATCGGTGTTGCGGTAAAAACTACACTTTCGCCATCACAAATAGGATTAGTCGATGCAACTATACTAACACTAACAGGTAAACTTGGATTAACAACAATAGGATAATTATTTGAAATTGCTCCATCGCCACACATATTATTTCCTTTTACAGTTAAATCGCCTGATGTTGCAGAAGAAGAAAAATCAATAGTTATACTGTTTGAATTTCCTGTTATAGTAGCGCCATTACCACTATATGACCATATATAATTATTAGCATTTGTTATTAGAGGAACAGAATATGAAATATTATTGTCGCCCTGACAAACTGAATTGACGCCACTAATTAAACCTGCGTCATCAGGCATTGGGCAAACAGCACAATGTAGTTCTTGCCATACTCCAAAAGCAAAAAATTCAAAACAATTATTTGTAGTATTATAAATTTGTAAGCCCACTGCAGGATTAACAATATTGTTACGTTCGGCAGTGGTCATGCGAGGTATTAGTATTCCTGCATTATTAGATGATACATCCAGAATTGCCGAAGGATCGGAGCCAGAACCTGTTGTGTTGATTGCAGCTCCCTGCGAAAAGCAAAATGAAGTTAAAAATATTAGATTGAATGTTAAAAAAAGTGATAATAACTTTTTACTTCTGTAAATTTTATTTTTTCTCATAATATTAAATTTTAAAGGTTATAATTATTTTATCATTATTATTAATTAAATTATAATAATATGTGGATGTTTTATACACAAATTTATTATATTTTAATTTGTTATATATTTTTTACATATATTCAAA
The DNA here is from genome assembly GCA_964504265.1 of uncultured Bacteroidales bacterium. Taxonomy (GTDB): domain Bacteria; phylum Bacteroidota; class Bacteroidia; order Bacteroidales; family JAKIYJ01; genus JAKIYJ01. The sequence goes on along the minus strand of CAZDEU010000232.1, from coordinate 1,524 downwards.
AAAATGAATTTCAAAAACTAATCATTTATATTTGATTTATAAATACATTCATTTATTTTAAATATATTTGAATACAAATATAATATATTTTTTTACAAAATATGTTTTTGAAAAAAAAATCTAAAAAAAAGAATTATTTTTATATATCAGAGTAGAGGGAAGGATTATAAGAAATGAATATAAAATGTATGATAGCGTAAATCTCAAAATAAAAATTGTTATCATTCAAATAAGTTTTATATTTTTACATTTTATTTAAAAATTATAATCAAAATTATGAATCGAGGGGGAATTCTATTAATTGTTATTTTGTTTTTTATATTGCCTAATAAACTTAGCTCTCAAAATTTTGGTGGTGGTATGTATGGAGGCATAGCTGCAAGTCAGATTTCGGGCGACGCACTTGCAGGGTTTAATAAACCTGGTATTAACGTTGGTATTTTTACTAACTATAGTTTTAATGAAAGTTTGAAACTTCAGTTAGAGTTGTCATTTATCCAAAAGGGCAGCCGCGATAATGCTAATCCCGATAAAGGTGATTATGAATCATATCTTTTGAGATTAAATTATATTGAAATTCCTGTTTTAATGAATTATAAAATAAATAAATTTTTTTCATTTGAAGCAGGTCCTTACGTTTCATATTTACTTGGCTCTTCTGAAGAAGATTTTTATGGCGAAATACCAGGTTCAAGAGATTTTAATAAATATGATTTAGGGATATCAGGTGGTATGCATTATACTATAAATGAAAACCTTGATGCGGTGTTCAGAGTTTCTAATTCAATATTACCTGTAAGAGATCATAAAGGTGGTGGCATTTACAGATTAAACAGGGGACAATATAATTCGGTAGTTTCTCTTGGTTTACATTATGTAATAAGAATCATAAATGAGCAAACATATTAAAAAAATTATACTTGGAGTAACTGGTGCAAGTGGAGCTATTTATGCAAATAGTATAATTAATAAATTAGTTAATTATACTGATATTCAAACTGATATAATTTTTTCTGATAATGCTCGTCTTGTATGGGAATATGAATTAGAAAATGATGATTATAAAAAATTACCATTAAAAATTTATAAAAATAATGATTTCTTTACTCCACCTGCTTCGGGTTCTGCAGCTTACGATGCTATGATTATTTGTCCTTGTTCGGTAGGCACAATGGGTAAAATTGCTTCAGGCTTAGCTTCCGATTTGATTTCACGTTCGGCAGATGTAATTCTTAAACAAAGAAAAAAATTAATTCTCGTTTTACGCGAAGCTCCTTATAATCTTATCCATATAAAAAATATGGAAACAATAAATCTTGCCGGCGGTATTATATGTCCTGCAAATCCATATTTCTATAATAAACCCAAAAATATTGAACAGATTATTTCAACTGTAACCGACAGGGTACTTGATTTAGCGGGTATTGAAACGGGTTTTTACAGATGGGGTGAATAATACGATTAATGTTATATATATTAAAATATTATTTTTGGAAAGTATTAAAATATAAGATATTCAAAATA
>CAZDEU010000231.1:0-3276 GCA_964504265.1 uncultured Bacteroidales bacterium | reverse complement strand
ACAAACAAATACTAGCACCCAACGAAACGGCCTACCTCACACTCAGCTTTACCCGGCAAGCCTTTATCTATGCCCCCACTCTTAACATACGGTTGGAAACAAACACAAAAAACAGGAGTAAAACCATTAACCTGAGGTGTTTGTTAAAATATTAGTCCATTCCTGGCATACCTACGGCATGCCCTCCTCTACCCTTTCCCCCTTTTCTACCGAGCTTAACATTCCTGACGGAATGTTGTATTTTTTTATTTAACAGTCTCTACGCTAAACATCTAATAAATTTTACCTAACGAGAATGTGTTTTATTAAATAGAAAATCAGCCAAATCCCTCATTCCGTAGGAATGAATCGCTCGGTAGAAAATGCATTACCCAGCCCCCTTTTTGCATTCCGTTAGGAATGCTACATCTTTTGTTTTATTTCGGGATAATGTTTATTTTACCAACAAATTGAATACATTCATGAATTAAACCCGGTGTGTTGGGAAAATCTTAAATCTGCGTAATGTGTGTCTATTTTTTATTATTACACTTAATCCGATACATTAATTTATATATAGATATATGATCCAAGAAATTAAAGCTCGATTATGTTTTTTTAAGGAAAAGCGGTTGTTATTGAAAAATGATTATTTTTGCAGAAATAAATTTAATATATATATTTGATTAACAATAAATAAAATAAAACATGGAAGCATCAACAGAAGAACAAAAAGCTAAAGAATTATTGCAAAAAGCAGATAATGCTTATAATAATAAACAATATGAAGTGGCATTGTTTTATTACCAAGAAGCAAGAACATATTTAAAACATTATAATACAGATCTATATTTTAAAATGGGGGACATCTATGGACATTTAAACAAACCTGCCTACGCAATACGCTGTTACGAAAAAATTATTTCTAAAAATCCAAAAAATGCTGATGCATATTTTTATTTGGGGGAATCCTGGGCACAGTTAGGCCATCATAGTTATGCATTAAGTTTGTACGAAAAAGCTATTTCTATAAATCCAAATCATGTTGATGCATATGTTGAAATGGGGTATTCCCATACTGTTGAAGGCAATTATAACGAGGCAATGACTTGTTTTCAAAAAGCTTTGGCTATTGATCCAAATAATACTTATGCATATTGTTATATGGGGCATTATTATAAAGAATTAGGCAATTATGACCGGGCAATAACTTGTTACCAAAAAGCTTTGGCTAAAAATCCAGATTATGCTGATTTATATTATGCTAATGTATATTATCATATTGGGATTACTTATCAACATTTAGGAAAAAATAGTGAGGCAATAACGTGGATACAAAAAGCAGCTCGTAATGGAGATGAATTAGCTAAAGACCATTTAAAATCAAATGGTTATAGTTGGCAATAAATAAAATTAAAAACATGGAAAACATAGATGCGCTTTTTAATGAAATAAAAACAAATATTTTAATACAACATCTTAAAGAATATAATCTTGAGAATACGCATCATAAAGAAATATACAATTTGATTGATCAATGTAGCATTCCATTCCACTTGCATGTTAATACGTTAGAATATAGTGAAAAAGACATATACTTTGTATACCGAATGGTGAAAAATAATAGCGAAAAATTTCTTACAACAGTAGAGCGTATTTCATATCCTCCTCTTAATAGAATAAATAATTTTGGACGATGTAATTCTGAAAAGCAACAAGTTTTTTATGGGGCATTTGAATTAAGACAAAGTTGCGACATAATAATAGTTAATCCAATTAGTGTGTGCACTAATGAGTGTCAAATAAAAGAAAATGAAATAGTAACTATCGGGGCTTGGAGAGTAATTAAATCATTCGACTATTACATAGTATTTCCTACAAATCGAGAAATTAAGCATATTGAAGAATTTAAAAAGCAATACAATGAAAAAAATATATTGATGTCGTTAAATGATTTTTTAAGAGACGAAATGGGGAAAGTAATCAGTGAGGGTGAGGAATACAAATATAAAATAACAGCAGCATTTTCAAACATAATATTCAATAAAGGACATAATATTAAAGCGATTTTATACCCAAGTACAAAATTGGGTGATGGAATAGGTTATAATATTGTTTTTAGAAAAGAAGCGATTGACAATAATTATCTACAACTCCAACAGGTTGTGACATTCAAATTTGTAAATGGTCAACTGCACCCAATTTTGGAAGGAACAATTAATGATGATGGAACAATTGATTACACAGAAATAGAAAATATTTGAATAATAAGTCAATCTATTTTTACTCATTCATGGCATATCTACCCTTGTCACCTTTTCTACCGAGCTTAACATTCCTGACGGTATGTTTTTCAACAGTTTCTTTGTTAAGCATCTGATAAATAACATTAAATGTATGATTAAAAAGGAAATCAGCCAAATACAAACACATCCAAACCCCGTAGGGGTGACATTATTATAGAAAAAAGAAAATACGAATACAAACAAACCCCGTAGGGGTGACATTATTATAGAAAAAGGGAAATACGAATACAAACAAACCCCGTAGGGGTGACATTATTGTATAAATACATTTTCGGTATCATCAAATATAATATCACCCCTTCGGGGTTTTATTATTCGGCACATACATCATTCTACAACAATATCACCCCTTTGGGGTTTCGATTTCTATTTGCATGTATTTCCGGAATTCGTAATTGTTTTTCCTCCACTTTCTTTTAAAACATTATTTTTAAACCCGGATCCCACATTAGAAAAATTATAAAGGCTGTTTGGATACCTTTTGACCTATTCCATTAAAATTCAGCAAATTTCATATATAAAATTTGGGTTAAAAATTGACATTTATATGTTATTGTAAATGAAACATATACAAAGGTGTTCTAGTACTAGAGACCCCTTTGTGACACGTTTGACACAAAAAATGGCAAGCGTGTGACGTTTTCCTGACATGCTTCTCTCGTTCTCGTGACACGATTGTGACATTCTCGTGACAAGCTTGTGACGTTCTCGTGACAAAGCAGCGAATTTCTGTGACAAGCTTCTCTCAAGGGGTGTTCTAGTACTAGAACAAAAGTCTTTGATATTGTTGCGGTTAAAATAATATTTTTCATCAAAATTTACTGTCAAATTAATAAGGCTATGTTCTATAATAAGTAAGATAAAAAGCGATATATTTGCAGCATGAAAATAAAAGAATTAGGGAAAGGGATTTTCGAAAGCAAAAAACGAGGCATTAGTGATGAGAAGATAGCTGTAATTATCAGTGCGGATAGAAAGGGTAATAAACATC
>CAZDEU010000230.1:0-3277 GCA_964504265.1 uncultured Bacteroidales bacterium | reverse complement strand
TTTCAAAGAGCAAAAGTATAAAAATTTGAAAGCTAATCACAACTGTTAGATAGAGAACCATACGAATACATTTGATATTTCAAAGAGTAGCCAAAATAAATATGATTAATCCCATTAAATCCCGTAGGGATGTCATGTTGGTAGCTCGTTAGGGACGTCATGTCGGTAGCCCTGATGTAGTTTAATAAAATAAATATAAAACATCAACCGTTGATATTTTTAATAAACATAAAAAAACATTATGGACAATTTTTTAAAATTATATCAATCCTTAGGATTACAAGAGCATAGTGATTATCTATTGGATTTATTACAAAATCAAAAACATTTAAAGAAAACATTTATACAAAAATATCAAACTGATTTTGAAAAAATAAGATTACAATCGAAATGTTTTTATGATAGAGAGAAAATCATAAACAATATTGAGCAAAAAGCGGAGGAATTGGAGTTAGTGTTGAGTGATCTTGATTTTGAAAATCCGGATTGGGACTGTTGGATGCCAACTGATGAATATATTCCTGATTATGAAGTAGCCCGAAAATTAGCTGAGGAGAAAGCAGATTCGGTGTTCAATCCCTTTCGCACTGATTTTGAGATCACCTTGCTACAAGGTAATTTGATCGATATTGGTTCGAACTTTATTTCTATTATTCACGGAGTTTTGGGTGCCGATATAAAAGATCCAAATGGCGATTTATATGAAACTGCAAATGAATATTTTATTGATGGAATTGATGTGCTTATCTGTGATAGGTTAAATGCAAATAATGAGCGAACTTTTGTCGATGATGACTACAACAATTGTTTCAATCTGATTTTTGCTTTTAATCAAAAACACTACAAAAATCAAAACGATTTTTTAAAGGCAATTTCATGTTTTATGATTCGAATTATTACAAACACTAAAACAGCCAAAATGGCTTGGAATATTATCAAGATGTATGATACGCCTATTAAGTTGGTCCCTAAACTTTTAAGCCATATTTCTTCCTTGCTTGACAACAAAAGTTTGTGGCTCGAAAATCATGAAGCAATTTTTTTGACTGATTTTGATGCCTCAATCATGTTGCTTGATTATTATTATCAAGAAGATAAAGAGGCGTTTGAAAAAAAGGCATTTTTATTTGCAGAGGAGTACAAGGAGCGTACGACCGAATATTTGATTGACAAGGTCAAAAAAGGGACGGACCTTCATGTTTCGCTATTGAAAAGAAAAATATTTCGTGGTGGTGATTACAGTTGTTTTAAAGAGCTGAAAATGTATATAAATAAACAGGAATTAAATCAATTAATAGCTTCAATCCAGTATGCAAGTATTAAAGTCGAAATTTTTGGAGAAGAAGGTATGTATAGTGAACTAGAAGAGCTTATACGAAACGAATTAAAAAACAACTCTTTATTATGTTTTGATTTCATTAATTCGGTGAAGTATTTCTATGAAGAAAATCCTGATTTAGCTTTGGAACTTACAACATTAGAAATTAATAATCGAATGAAAAACAAAAAAGATCGCAATATATATAACTACATAGCCAGACTACTAAAAAGATCTAAATTGATTGTTGGTAAATCGGCAGAAGTTGAAGGACTTATTAACAAACTATACAACCATTATCCGAGTTTACCTGCATTAAAAGATGAATTCAAAAAGGAAAAATTGGTTTAGAAAATTAATGTAGTAATTACCATTTATAGTAAAAAAAAGTGTTATATATGCACTTTTATTACGATAAAAGGTAACTCTAAAATGAGACGAAAAAATGAAAAGTCCGAATGAGGCGGCCATTTACTATTCCGGTTTTCTACCCTAATTTAGGAGCAAAATCAGCACATCTTATTGCTGAAAAAATGAGCCGTTGGGGTCAAAGGACTGATAGAATTTAGTGGAAAATTACTTTGTTTTTATTTACCTAACGTTATGTCTTGGAATCGTATCGAATTCGGCACGAAAATGTAAATAAACGATAATAAATTTTAATTCAAGCAGTAGAATGTTTAAATATTTATCTAACTCAAAAGCGTATTCGAAAGGGAAGGGGGTTTTGGGGTAGTATCGTATTGTTTTTATCTTATTGGCAAGGGAGATGTTGCCGTTACATATAGCTAAAATGTGGATTGCTTTGTGATTGAAAAAGTCCATAAGTGTGTCTTTGTCGCGATCCAAGAGGGCTTGAATGGCTTGTTGTGTTATTTTTTTTAGGTTGTTGCCTTCATAAATTAACGCCATATAATCATTATATGTTAATTTTGTTTGTCTTTTTATAGCTCTTTGGACTTTATTGCTACTAAATCCGCATTCATTGTTTATAACCGATAATTTTATTTTTTTTGAGTTAATTAACGAAAGTATAAAACTAAAATCAATTATTTTAAAGGATTTTAACAACTCGTTAACCGGTGAGTAACCTTCATTAAAATACTTATTGGGTATAGCATTCCTACTTCGCCAAATGGCTAATTTTGCCTTTGGTAGACCGAATTTTTCTATGATTTCTGTTGCTTTGAATTCATCAAATACCATTTTATTAATTTTTTTTTGCAAATATATAAAAAAAATAAATGCTTTTTATATGCCTAAATATTTAATTTAATTTTTTACAATTTTTTACATCAACTTTTCGAGCGTATTTAATAAGAAAATCACAACCCAATTGGCACAAACAACCCATGATTGCATAGAAAACAAAAGATTGAACGCCCCATGTTATTTATTTCAACTTAGATGTGAAAGAAGGGTGGAGCAATAGAGTTAAAGAAAAATGAAAAGAAGAAATAAAATCACTATTGTCCGATAAAATTCAACAGATTCTTTGCTTCGCTCAGAAATCTATACTTTCTTAAAAGGTTAAAATGTAATAAAAGTAATCTACAACTGTCCACCCTTTATTTATGGCAGGTTCCCAAACTGGTGAGTTTGGATCATCGTATCCTATGTAAATTGTTTTACCTCCCGAAATAGTATTACCGTGTAATGATTCTACTAAAAAAGATAAATTCAAACCATCATTATATCCAAAACTCAATATCTTCAGTTTTGTATTTTCACTCAAATTCAAATTTGTAATATTATTATCAGAACACTCTAATACCTCTAATACTTTGCAATTACTCACATCAAGATTATTTAAATCGTTCGAATAACAAAATAATTCTTTTAAGGCTGTATTTTTGTTTAAATACAAGCTATTTAAATAATAAGCATTATTACAATCCAATTTTGTGAGTGCTGTGTTTTTACATACATCTAATTCACGTAAATTAGTATTCGAATTAC
>CAZDEU010000229.1:0-3288 GCA_964504265.1 uncultured Bacteroidales bacterium | reverse complement strand
AAATATTTGTGTCAACAAAATATCTATTTCCATTCATCTCTTAGCTTTTTTTGAACTTTCAAGGCATCGTCCTTGATTTTTATAACACCGCAATATTTTGAGGCATCAAAAAGTTTTTTGCTCTTTTCTGTATTTCTTAATGCCTTTCTGATTTTTGAAAGACTATATCCTTTTTTAATTATTGTGACCATAATAATGTTTTTATAAAATAGCAAAATTAATTTTATAGTAATAGAGAAATTGCTCACTATCATTTTACTGCTTTATTATCCGCCTTAAGCGTTTGTAATACAGTGATTCTTATTTAAGGTGGTGACAATAATGTAAGCTCATATACATATTTTACTGTTCATTTCCTCGTTCATTTCGGCTTCGGATACCTAAAAGTATTGCGTTTTTAGGCTTCTTCTCGAATGCTTCTCGTATGTTTATCGTTCTAACTTGCTCCAGGATGCGTCCGAGATAGGTATATTTGCCGTATGGCGCAAGGTAACATATAAAATAGTAAGAAAAGAAATTACCACTAAGAAAAATAGGGACTGGTTCACAAAGCACACTGAGAAAATATTGGAGACCACAGAGAAAACTTTTTTGGGGTTCTATTTAATTGCTTCCATATGTGATTATTTAAAAAGTTTTGAGGAAAACGTAAACAAACTTAATTAATTTAATTCTTAAATAATACCTAATTTAAAAGGTACATGAGATTGACTAAGGGGCTGTTCCAAAAGGTCAAAAATGTAAAATTAAGTCTTGATATTAATAAAATTTCAAAACAAATTTGTTATAAATATCACTTTGAGTCAGCCCCTTAGATTTTTTTCTGTTCATTAAATATTAACTTGTAAATCACAAATAATATGATTAAATTATTTTTTAATATTTAACTTTTTATTTTTACTAAAATCATTTGAAAAATTATTAAATACATTTGTGTTATTGGTATAGGTTGGGGGTAAGGATGTAGATTTAACGAATCGATATTTTTAGATTTGCCTTATTATTTTTTATTAATGTACTTTTTATGATTGGATTTACTTAAACAAATATTTTCTAATTATATCGATTATAAGTGACTTTTTATAAAATAAACAAACATCGATGAAAGCAGATATCAAATACGAGCAAATTCTATTTAGGGAATTCGAGAAGATAATGGATATATTTATTTACACAAATGAATTTCCAAACTTAGATAATGATAATATGTTGGATGATTTTATGAATTTTATTTTAGATGTTAACAAAATTAAAGTTAATTTTAAAGAATATGTAATTAAGAATCAAACATATATATCTGCAGCAGAATTGGACAAAAAATATCTTGGATATGATAAATGGTACCGTAAATCCAATAATTATTTTAAAGAATTTAGAATTAAGTTTTTGGATAATTTTTTCCCAAAGGAGATGTTTATTAAAAAATATGGAGACGATGATTCTGAAAGGTATTGTGAATATTGTGGAATTTCAGAAAAGACGATTAATAAATTAATAGACAATAACTATATTTATACGAAAGCACTTTGGAATCGAGGAAGATATATGGAAATAGACAAAAAAGATCCATTCACTGGTTATAATGCTAATAACATCGTTTTGAGTTGCTACTGGTGCAATAATGCAAAAACAGACGAATTTAGTTTTGAAGAATTCGACATACTAAGGAACGGAATGAAAGAAATTTGGAATACAAGGATAGAAAAATACAATAATACACAAAGTACAGAAGATAAAAAAATAGATTTAATATCTTGATTTAGATATTTCCTATTTAAGCGAATGATACTTTTAAAGTTTATAAAATATTAGTATATAAAAATGGCATCTTCGAAAAATTTTAATTATTTATTATTAAAATATTTGAAACTTTAATTGAACGCATTGGTCATCTACAGATATCAATTAATATATTTTATGTTTATACTGGTCTTTACGAAGAACATTTGTTCTATTAATTAAAAATCTATATTTATGAGAAAAATTATTATTATTATTTTGTTTTTTTTAATTCAATTAATTGGTTGCCAAAATCATAAACATGATGGTTTATGGCTTAAGAATTATAAAAGAACGTTTACTTCTGGATATGCATGGGTAATTGATGGAGAAAAAAAGTACATCTATAGTGGAGAAGGAAATTCAGAGGTAAAAAAAATTGAACAATTTGATAATAGAATTGAACTACCTGGTGGAGAGATCTATTTTTTAAATAATTCAGGTGAGTTTATTGTTAACCCGGGTTTATTAGAATATAAAATGATTAAGTATTCTGATAGAACCGATTATTCAAGAAGTGAGATAAAGGATATTATTGAAAAGGCTTATGAGAAGTGATTATTTAAAAAGTTTTGAGGAAATAGTATATAAACTTACTTAATTTAAATCTTAAATAATACCTAATTTAAAAGGTACAATAGACCGACGATTTTATTCTATAATTAAGTCGTCAGGACTGTTAATGTTTCGTAATATGCCCTCATCATCTACATCAATTTTTATATCGTAAATTCCTGTTTCCTTGATGATTTCATTCAAAGTTTTTGAGTAATCACCACTTATGATGTGTTCAAACAAACTATTTGGCACTATTAGCGGATGCCCCGACTTACCTTTATAATTGGGTTTTATAACGTAGTCCTTATATTTTCCGAAATTATTAATCATTGTCCCAATTGTATTGCAAGAAACGAAAGGATGGTCAACAGGAAATAATAATATACCATCTTGTTTATTGTATCTTTCGACGCCAAGTTTCACTGAAGTCACCATACCAAGCTCGGCATTGTTGTTTATAATGTATTCTAAGCCAAGAGTATTTTCATTAAACCAATCTAAATCATCTTTTCTTATTATGCAAACAATTTTATTAATGCCTTCAGATTTTAGTTTGTTTGCAATAATGTTTACAAAGAAATTTTCTCCGTGTTTAAGTTTTAGTTTTGGAATACCTATACGCTTGCCGCTGCCTGCGGCGAGAATAACTGCTGAGATGTTATGCAAATTATGAATTATTAAATTCTTCTATCATCTTATCGAAATATTCGACTTCGTTTTCAAACAGTTCCGTCCAGTAATCAGGGCTCCACTGAGCATTTAGTTCTTCGACAGTCTTTCCCTGCTGTTCAACCCAAGTGTAATATTTCAGGTTGTGAATTGCCTTCCTGTCGTAGTAAGAAAGTTCTTTTGTGAAATCTATTGTTTGCTTTTGAAGACATGCACCAAGATCAACTGCTGCCTGTGTTTCGGTGTAATCACCTTTTTCAGCCCTTGCTTCTTCAATACGTG
>CAZDEU010000228.1:0-3310 GCA_964504265.1 uncultured Bacteroidales bacterium | reverse complement strand
ATATTAAGAAAGTTAATCATTTCAGATTTAGCGTCAAGCATAGCATCGTCCATGTTAATATCAAGAATATTAGCACCAGAATCGACCTGTTGACGAGCTGTTTCGACAGCTTCATTGTATTTTTTTTCTTTTATAAGTCGTGCAAAACGTTTTGAACCTGCAACATTAGTCCTTTCGCCTATCAGGATAAAATTATTTTCCTTTTTAATTTCAAGAACTTCAAGCCCTGATAATTTGGTTGTTTTTTCAGGGAGGTCAGGAATAAAAGGTTTATAATTATTTATAATTTCAGCTATATTTTTAATATGTTCAGGGGTAGTACCACAGCATCCGCCGATAATATTCACAAACGATTTTTCTAAAATATTCTTAACAGCATTAATCATTTCGTTGGGCGACTGTGTATAATTGCCACAACCATCGGGTAAACCTGCATTGGGATATACAATCAGATAATTTGACGTTTTATTTGCAAGTTCTTCAACAAAAGGCATCATTTCGCTAGCACCAAAAGAACAATTAAAACCAATTGCCAAGGCTTTAGTATGTTTTGTTGAAGCAATAAAAGCATCAACAGTTTGCCCCGATAAGGTTCTGCCACTTTTACCGCTTAATGTAACAGATACCAATATCGGTAATTCAATATTTTTTTCTGCAAATACTTTTTTTGCAGCATAAACAGCAGCTTTAGCATTCAGAGTGTCAAAAATAGTTTCGATAAGTAATAAGTCAACACCTCCATCAACAAGAGCTTTAATTTGCTGATAATAAGCATAAGCCAATTCATCAAAGCTAATATCTCTTAATGCAATATTATTAACATCAGTAGCAATAGAAAGTGTTTTACTTGTTGGACCAATAGAACCGGCAACAAATCTTGGTTTTTCAGGTTTATAAAGAGTGAATTTTTGAGCTATTTCTTTAGCAATTTTTGCTGCGGCAAAATTAATATCATAAACATATTTACTTAAGCCATAATCATTTAAAACAACTGAAGTAGCATTAAAGGTGTTTGTTTCAATAATATCGGCACCTGCTTCAAGATATTGAGAATGAATATTTTTTATAACATCAGGCTTAGTAAGGCTAAGCACATCGTTCATTCCTTTTAAATTAAATGTATGTTCAGCAAACATATTACCTCTGAAATCTGATTCGTTTAAATTAAATTTTTGAATCATTGTACCCATTGCACCATCAAGCACAAGAATACGCTTTTTAAAAATTTCAGAAATACTAAAATTGACCGACATAAAAATAAGTTATAATAAAGATGTTTTGAAAAAAAATGCAAAATTAACAAGATTAATAATAGAGGGAAAATTAATTTGATAGGCTTTGAGAAGAGGTTGTTGAGGTGATTGACGAATAGCGAATGTTGATATTAATAGACAAATAAGATGTTTATTGCTTTGGTTAAAAATTATTTTGAGGTGTATGGTATTTCATAAAGTGAATTTACGATGTACGATTTACGATTTACGAATAAAATACAAAGATAAATACTTAATATATGTAGATAAAATTAAATAGTAAATTAAATCGTCAATCTAAAATCGTAAATACTTTTTTATAAATTCTTTAACTTAACCTTATAAAATTCTAATTCTTTTTTTTAAAAAATGTTATCTTTACATTTTGTTTTATTCAAATTTAAATAAATTATTAAACAACTTAAAAAACAACAACATGAAAAAGTTAATATTAATAATAGTATTTGTTTTGCCTATTACATTAATAGGACAACAACTTAATCAATCAAAAATTGATTCAAAAACCAATGAAAGCGTTTTGATTGGTTATTGTAATATAGAAGGATTGCAAACTGGCAATTTTGGTAAATATTACGCTGAAGAATACAATGCGTATACCCCTGATAAAGTTATTGTTGCAGAATTAAAGAAAGCTAATAATAATATTGAAATTACAATTATTCTTGGCACATGGTGTAACGATAGTAAAGTGCAGGTGCCTCATTTTATTAAAATATTAGACCAGATAGGTTTTAATACCGAAGACTTAAAAATTATAGCTGTTGATACTGACAAAACCGCACCAGGAATTTCATCTGCCGATTTATCATTAAGAAAGGTACCAACATTTATATTTTATCGTAATGGTGAAGAATTTGGTCGAATTATTGAAACACCTTTTGATACTTTAGAAAAAGACATGCTTAAACTTTTCATTCGATAAGACAAATTGAACTCAAAAGGCAATAAATCAGCATTAAAAGTTAATAAAGGTATTGAACAGCCGCCGCAAATCAACGAAAAGCTGGGGAAGGTTAATATCCGAAAAAACAGTATACAAACACCTGAAGATTATCTTAAAGGAATTTTAGAAGGCAATCGTAGTGTATTGAGCAGGGCTATTACTTTAGTTGAAAGTTCATTACCAGCTCATCATCAAATAGCTCAAAAAGTAATTGAGTTATGCGTTCCTAATTCAGGTAATTCTGTCAGAATAGCTGTTACCGGAGTTCCTGGTGTTGGGAAAAGCACATTTATAGAAGCTTTTGGTAAATATCTGACATCAAAGGGCAAAAAAGTTGCTGTTCTTGCAATTGATCCAACAAGTTCAAGGAGTAAAGGAAGTATATTAGGTGATAAAACAAGGATGGAAGAACTTGCTGTTGATGCAAATGCTTTTATCAGGCCTTCGCCATCAACAGGTTCGCTTGGTGGTGTTGCCCGTAAAACAAGAGAATCAATAATTTTATGTGAAGCTGCAGGTTTTAATGTTATGCTTATTGAAACAGTTGGCGTAGGACAAAGCGAAACAGCAGCTCATTCGATGGTTGATTTTTTTCTTTTGCTGATGCTTGCTGGTGCGGGTGACGAACTGCAAGGTATTAAAAGAGGAATTATGGAAATGGCTGATGCTGTAATTATAAATAAAGCCGACGGAGAAAACAAAATTAAAGCCGAAACAGCAAAAACTGAATACGCAGGTGCTTTAAAATTATTCCGAAAACCACCTTCGGGTTGGGAGGCTAAGGTTAATGTTTGTTCAGCATTGACAAAGGAAGGTATTTCCGAAATATGGGAAACAATAGATGATTATTGTAATTTAACAAAAGCAAACGGATATTTTGAAAAAAACAGACAAGAACAATCCCTTCATCAGATGCACGATATGATTAAAGAATTTTTGATGTTAAATTTTTATAATAATAACGAAATAGTAATATTGTTAAATGAACTTGAAAACTCAATAATAAACAATAAAACAAGTAGTTTCATAGCAGCTCAAATGCTTATTGATAGGTATAAAAATATATCTGGTTTTTAAGTGTAAGTAATTTAAG
>CAZDEU010000227.1:0-3342 GCA_964504265.1 uncultured Bacteroidales bacterium | reverse complement strand
ATGACTACCAATGACCACCAATGACTACCAATGACTACCAATGACCACCAATGACCACCAATGACTACCAATGACTACCAATGACCACAAAATTACTATCAATGTCTGTTAATTTTCTATAAATAAATTGATAATTGTAAAGTTATAGAGTGTTATTTTTAATAAGTCCTGATTCTATTGCTTTTGTTAGATGTTTTTTCTTAAGACTTTTTTTAAGTTCATCTAAATAATTATTATTATGAAGGTCGGTTCCTAAAAATTCAATAAGATTATTATCAACAAGTTTTTCAGCAATTTTCTTAACCGCAGAAGAATAAGTTCCTGTTAATGAAATAATATTAAGTTGGAAATAAATTTCGCTATCTTTTAATTTTGTATATAATTCAAAATCATTATGATAATATGTATATCTTTCGGGGTGTGCCAAAATGATGTTATAACCAGCAGTTTGTAATTCGAAAAATATTTTTTTCATATTTTTATATTCAGTAAAATATGACATTTCGACTAATATATAATCTTTTCCAAAACTAAGCAGGTTGCCCGATTCTATTAATTTTTCAAAACCAGGTCCCAGCATATATTCAGCCGCTGCTTCAATTTCAATATTTATATTGTTGTTTATGGCGTTTTCTTTTAATAATGATAAGCCATTGCTGATAATTTCAGTTGTATTTTTGTAGAACTCGTCCTGTACGTGTGGTGTAGTAATAATTTTTTTATAACCTAATAATTCAAGTTCTTTTAATAACTTAATTGATTCTTCAATTGTTTTGCTACCGTCATCAATGCCAGGTATTAAATGCGAATGCATATCAGTTTTCAAAACTGAAAAATCTGATACTAATTTTACGTTTTCTTTTTTTAATAAACTACTAAGGAAACTCATTTCTGAAAAATTATTTACCAAAGATAAGTAAAATATTTTATGGGCTAATATTTATTGATTTTAAAAAAAAGCAGGAAGTATCTAAAAAAAATAAATACTTCCTGCTATAGAAAAAATATATAGAATTATTCAATATATAATTTAGTAGTTTTTACTAAATTATCGTTAGTAAACCTGATTAAATAGTACCCAACTGCTCCTTCTAACTGCCAACGGTATAAGCCGTTTTCTATAACAGGCTCAAAATGAAGCATTTTGCCGAGCATGTCATAAATTTCAATTCTTCCTTTTTTGTTATCAGGATCATTATATGTAACATAAATGTATTTATCTGAAGAATAAGCTTGGTAAATTGTTTTTGATTCATCGTCGGCAATTCCTGCAGTTGTTTTTGGTCTTATTCTTAAAAAGAATCGGCCTGTTGCAGGTTCGTCGTTGTGAAAGCTAAACTTATATTCAGAATATACGTTTATATCGGCTGAATAATTCTTTTTAACATCTTCAAAAATAATTTCAGTGTTATCATCAAAACCACTAATAGAAGAGGCATTTATACCATACTCACCTGAGGATTTAGCAGTAAATCCAAGTGGTATGATATACTCTTTATTAAAATTATTTGGAAGGGAGTTAATAGCCATATTATTTCCATTATTAACAGAGTACAAATTAGGCATTGTAGTTTCTGTGTTCATTATTTTGTTGGCATCATAATCTTCATCAAAACTTTGCGAAGCATTATCAATAAAGCATATTGCTGCTTCATCTTTAAAGCTATTAGTATTTGAAAGATTTAAGCCTTCAAGTTTAATGTAAGGGAAATGATACTCTTCATCCGATTTGTATAAAGTTGGATTAGTAATATCGGATCTCATAGAATTATTGAAAATAAGAGTTCCGCCTGCTAAATTATTACATTGGACAAAGAAAGCATTTAAAGAACCAAGATATTTTGTGCCACCATTTAAAGGCATGTGTATCATTGCATTGTAATATCCATAGTATCCGTTGTACATACTTGTTGCAATAAAAATTGATACACTTTTATTAATGTTTGCACTAGTAAAAGGTAGTTTATCAAGGTCAATTGGAGAAGGATATGGGTTTCCAATAAGGTTCCAACCGTCTCCTTTGCTTGAACCAGGGTTTTGCCTTGTCAAATTTACCGATACATTATCATTATTGACATTACCTGATAAATATGTTGTTAAATCCTGAGTTGCTCCTATTCCAAACTGGGCAGTATAACCCTGAGCTAAGCCAATAGGAGTATTTATTTG
Organism: uncultured Bacteroidales bacterium; assembly: GCA_964504265.1. Classification (GTDB taxonomy): domain Bacteria; phylum Bacteroidota; class Bacteroidia; order Bacteroidales; family JAKIYJ01; genus JAKIYJ01. The sequence goes on along the minus strand of CAZDEU010000227.1, from coordinate 1,173 downwards.
CCCAATAGGTGCAGCGGCTATCCAGCCATTAGTAAAATATGGCGTTGCAGCAGCTTCGCTGAATTTAAACAAAGTAGGGTATGGGTTTGCTCCTTGAGAACCTAAATGCAAAGTCATAAAATTGGCAAATTGACCTATAGTAGCATTGCTAAATGCAGATGAATAATGTTTATAACCTTTTGTTTTAGCTTTAGGTATAAACCTCTGCTGAATAACAGTTCCATTTACAAGGCCGTAACCATTGCCACTAATCAACGCAGTACCACTTGCAGTAGACAAAAGCGTTAAATTGCCAAAAGAATTCAAAATGCCATTGCACAATACAATACCTTTAACACTTTGTGCTGAAGTAAAATTAACATTTGAAGTTAAATTAACTGTAATATGTCCAAATGTAGTAGTACCAGTTACAAGCTGTATATTCCCTGCAAAAATAACTTTACCATCTCCAATATTAATTGAGCCAGCATTATTCCAGTCTCCATATATTGTAATATCAGCACCTGTATTTAAGTTTATTCCTGAACCAGCTTCAATAGTGATGTTGCGGCATTGTGCAAGGTTGTTGGTAAGTACTAATGGTAGATTTCCACCAACAGGGCTTGATGGTATTATAACATCACTTGAATAATCGGGAGTGCCACACATCCAGTTACTTGTGTTATTCCAATCGGTGCTATAGCCTAACCATACATTTTCAAGACTGAAAGTTAAAATAGCAGGACTTGATGTTACGTCATAATTACAACTGCTTACAATGCACTGGTATTGGTAAGTGTTCAAAGCTGAAGCATCTGAGATGTTTAATACAGAATCTGATGTGCCTGAGTAAATTCCACCATCACTTAGCAAACTCCATCCGCTTCCTTGGTTTTCATACCACTTATATGTTAAAGAATAACCTGTTGCACTTACCGAAAAAATTGCTCCCCCCGAAACGCAAACTGCAACATCAATTGGTTGTGATGTGATAACAGGAGGTGGATACAAATTGAGAGTTGCAATATTTGAAGTGTCAGTTTTACCACAGCCTGACACAACACACTGGTAAGTATAGCCATTCATACCTGTTATATCTAAAATAGATAAATTAGAAGTCTTAACACCACTATATACACCTGCATCAGAAAGAACATTCCATCCACTACCTTGGTTTTCGTACCACTGATAAGT
>CAZDEU010000226.1:0-3370 GCA_964504265.1 uncultured Bacteroidales bacterium | reverse complement strand
TGCATTAAAATTAAATTTAACTATTTTTAAATTTTTATCGGACAATAGTGAAAAACAATATATTTTTGTAAAAATAATATAAAATAGTTGAGAATATTAAATCAATAGTATGCCGTTAAAGATCAACGAAATAAATGTAAAGGAAAATTTTAATGGTTCTGTTTTATCAGAAAAATATGTCAAAAAAGAACTATTAAAATTGGATTATTACCATAAAAGTATCATTGCAATTTGTAAAAAGGGCGAAATTTTTATCGAAATAAATGCCAAACAATATATATATTCAAAAAACCAATTACTTATCGTCTTTCCTTTTCAAAAATTTTCTTTTTTAAAAAGAAATACAGATTTTGATTTAATGTTTGTCGAAATTCCCGAATATGTATTTAAGTCATTATTTTTTAATTTTTCTAATGTATTTATTTCTTATTTTTTGAAAAATCCGATTATTACATTATCTAAAGATAATATGTTGAAAATAAGGGATTATATTTCTTTTATCGAAAATAAAGTCAAAGATAAAGACAATTTTTTTTGTGGTAAAATAATTTATAATTCTATCAATAATATTTATTTGGAAATTTTTAATTTAGTCATGCTCGATTGTCAAATTAAAGAGTCCGATTCAAAGGATATTATTTTCGAGAATTTTGTTAATTTATTAATGAAACATTGTTTAAAGAATAAAGAAGTTCGTTTTTATGCCGATAAACTATTTATTACACCTAAACACTTGAATAAAATTGCCAAAAAAAATGGAGATCGAAAAACTGCAAAAGAATGGATTGACTATTTTGTTATGGTTGAAATCATGTCCGATTTAAATACTACACACCGAAGACTTAAAGAAATTGCACTAAAAAATGGTTTTTCCTCTCAAACAAGTTTTTATAAATATTTTAAAAAACATACAGGTATTTCTCCAAAAGAATATAGAAAAAGAAATATGATTAATATTCAGATTAAATAAACTTTATTATTGTCTGATAAAATCCAATAGATTATGAGCGTAGCGAAAAATCTTTAACAATGTAGGAATTTACATCGGATAATATGATTCGACAATAATGATTTTGAAAAATGTTGTATCTTTGTCAAAACTTAGAAAAATATGAAGTTTTGATAAAGTAAGGAATAAATGATTAAAATTCAAACGAATATGGATGGTCTAATAAATCGAAAAAATTACATTCAACAATTAGAAAAGTTGAGAGACAAACATATTATTAAAGTTGTTACAGGATTGAGACGTTCGGGTAAATCGACTTTGCTGGAGATTTTTGTTCATCAAATCAAGGCAATGGGGGTGTCATCAAACCACATTCAGCAGTATAATTTTGAAAAGCCGATTTTTCCCGAAAATTACACTTGGCTTGATATTTACAAAGAGATGTTAGCCAAAACAGACAAAGAAAATATGAATTACATTTTTCTTGATGAACCACAGCAAATACGAGAATTTGAACGCCTTATTGATGCTCTTTATGTTGAAAAATATATTGATTTGTATGTAACCGGTTCAAATGCACACTTCTTGTCAAGTGATCTCGCTACATTATTGTCGGGTCGTTATATTACGATACATGTTTTGCCATTTTCGTTTGATGAATATATAGAATGTCAAAGAAATATGACATTAAGCAAGTACGAATTATTTAATAACTATCTTTATGAAACTTCGTTGCCACAAGGCGTTTTATTACGAAATCAAGGTGTAGATATTCAAAATATGTATATACAAGATGTTTATAATACCATTGTAGAAAAAGATATTAGAAAACGATATAACATACAGAATATAAGAAGTTTTGATAATCTTTCAAAATTTCTTATGGGTGCAATCGGAAGTGTTGTTTCGCCGAGTAACATTTCCAAAGCAATGAAACAAGATAAGCAAGACATACACCATAATACAGTAGAAAAATATATCGAATATTTGGTAAATTCGTACGTATTTTATCAAGTAGCCCGCTTTGATATTAAAGGGAAACAGCAACTTGCAACACAAGAAAAATATTATTTGGTTGATATTGGATTTCGAAACTTAAAACTTGGAAAATTTCAATATCAAGATGTAGGACATATATTGGAAAATATTGTTTATTTGGAGTTAAACAGGCGAGGCTATCAAGTTTGGATTGGAAAAATTGGAGAATATGAAGTGGATTTTATTGTGAAAAACGCATTAAATAAATTTGAATATTATCAAGTAGCTTGGTCTATGTCGGATACTAAAACAGCAGAACGTGAAATTCATGCGTTAAAATCTATTGGCGACAATTACCCAAAATATATTATTTCGACCGATATTATAACTTCCGAAATGGAGGGAATTGAACATAAAAATATTGTAGATTGGTTATTGGAGAAAGAATAAAAAAACGACCTAACCCTAACAAATAATCATACAATCCCTTCGTATCACTCAACAATTATTTTCCATTTAACTAACTCTTTAACTCGAATTCAGATAATAATAATGGTTAAAACTATCTTATGAAAAGGATAAATTCATTATAATAAACTCGAACTTTTTATAATCCACGATTTAAATCGTGGGATAATACATAAAAAAGAGGGCGTTAGCAACGTCCTCTTTTCTGTATGTATTGTAAACTAAAATTAGTAAGCAACACCTTGTGCAATCATAGCTTCAGCCACTTTAATAAAGCCTGCTATGTTAGCACCTTTAACGTAATTGATGTAACCGTTCTTTTCTTTTCCGTATTTCACACAATTATCGTGGATGTTATCCATAATTCCATGTAATTTTTCATCAACTTCCTTAGCTGACCATGAAAGTTTCATTGCATTTTGCGACATTTCCAAACCGGAAGTGGCCACACCACCTGCATTGGCAGCTTTGCCAGGGGCAAAGTTAACTTTTGCTTTTTGAAGAGCGATAACGGCTTCGGCGGTACATCCCATATTGGAAGTTTCAACAACGTATTGAACACCGTTTTTAATTAAAAGAGCGGCATCTTTATCATTTAATTCGTTTTGTATAGCGCAAGGCATTGCAATATCGACTTTTACTTCCCATGATTTTTTACCCGGGATGAATTTAGCTGATTTGAATTTATTGGCGAAAGGAGCTACCACATTGTTACGTGTTTGAAGCAATTCATTCATGTAAGCAATTTTTTCGGGAGTCGAGATTCCTTCTTCGTCTAAGATGTAACCGTCAGGACCGGAGATGGTAACAACTTTAGCACCTAATTCGGCCAATTTAAGGGCAGCACCCCAGGAAACATTACCAAAACCAGATAATGCCACACGTTTGCCGGCTAATTTATCTTTTTTCGCTTTAATCATTCCTTGTAAGAAATAAACGGAACCGAAACCGGTAGCTTCGGGACGAACCAAAGAG
>CAZDEU010000225.1:0-3465 GCA_964504265.1 uncultured Bacteroidales bacterium | reverse complement strand
TCAACACTTACAGACCTTTTTTGTAGCGGGAATATTACTACAACCTATTAATATTGTCAAACATTATATTTAAAAAGGCAAGTAAAAACAGGCCTTTTGAGTTACAAAGATAATAATATTTTCCTTTGTTTTACCTTTATATGATAATTTATGCTACTAAAATGCTACTAATTTAAAATAATGTTTTATCTTTGTTTATCAAAGGAAACAAAGGTACAAATAAAGTAAAAAATTATTAGTATGGGTGTAGTTTTAAAAAAGAGAAACGGTGCTAATGGTAAAAAGAGCCTGTTTTTAATCATTTGCCACAATGGAGAGAGGCATTATGAATTTTTAAATATTCATTTGGTAAAAGCCAAAACACCGGCTGAGGCTGAAAAAAACAAAGAAAAATTAAAAATGGCTGAGGGTGTTAGAGCAAAAAGAGAGCTTGAACTTAGTGCAGATGAGTATAATTACACACCGGCATTTAAAAAGAATATTGATTTTGTTGCTTATTATGATAAGTATGTAAATGAGTACAGCCATAAGGATAAGAGAATAGTAAAATATTCATTACACCATTTTAAGCTATTCATTAAGAACAGAGGTTTTGATAATAGTATTAATGCAAAGTTTATTGATGGTGATTTGTGCAGGCAATACCGAGAATATTTGCAAACAGCGGTAAACGGTGAAACAATTTGTAATTATTTTACCAAGTTTAAAAGAGTTATAAGCAAGGCACATGATGAGAATATTTTGAAAAAAGATTTTGCAAAAGGCATAAAAAACACCAAAGATGAGGGGTTAAAAAAACAAGTATTAAATATTGATGAGATACAAACACTTGCTCAGGCATATTGTGGCAACGGTGATGTGAAAAGAGCTTTTTTATTTTCTCTTAATACCGGTTTGAGATGGTGTGATGTAAAGGCTCTCAAATGGCAAAACATACATGATAACAAACTCTCAATAATTCAGAAAAAAACAAAAAACAATTCTAATAAGGCAAGTTTGCCAATGCCATTAAATAACACAGCTATTAAGTTAATAGGTGAACGAGGCAAGCCAGATGAGAATGTTTTTATATTGCCGAGCCATACAGCCTGTTTAAAAGATTTAAGAGTATGGGTTAAAAATGCCAGCATTGAGAAACATATCACATGGCATTGTGCCAGGCATAGTTTTGCCGTTAATTTGCTTGATAGTGAGGTTGTCGGTGCCGATTTAAAAACAGTTTCAGGTTTGTTGGGGCACAGCGACACACAGCAAACTGAAAAATACCTACATTACATAGGTGAAAGAGGCAAACAGGCGGTAAACAAGTTGCCTGAGATTAATCTATAAAAAGAAAATCATGAGCAAATTACTAATAACCAAAGATTATGAAAGGTTTGTATTTGATGCACTTTCATTAAATGAAACCGATTTTGTCAACTATTATTTAAACATAATTGCTGAGCAATTTAAACTCAATACTGATATTTTTGAGCAATTAGAAACGGTGATTAACAATTATATTGATTGGTATAAAAGCATTGTTTATGGTCGTTTGATTAGTGTTACATGGTATGATGGTACTGAAAAAGTAATGTATGAAAATCAAACATGGTCAAAAAATGAAAAAAGCGGTGAAATAGAGATGCTTGATTTAGATAAAACACAAATTTCATTAATAGATTTTAAAATAAACAGGCAAATTGATAAGAGCTTTTTTGATAAGCAAATTAAAATAATTCATGATATTGAGGCCGAGTTGAAAAAAGGTGATAGCAATAAATTTATATTTGATATTTTACATTATTTGAAACTTGAAAATAATGATAAAAAAAGAGTGTATGTTAATAGTTGCATAGCTCAGGCCGGCAAGATTTCAGATGAGCAATATATTAAAGAGTGTGATTTTATTATACTAAAAATTAGAGAATATTGCAGTATTATGCCATTGGTAAATGGTGTGCCAGATGTAACACAAAAAATGATAGAAAAAAATGATGCTTTAATTTTAAATTATGTTTTAGATCAGAGAAAAAATAAAAGTAATTTTTTAGAAATTGAAAATAAACCAAAATACTCAGGCATTAATCATGAAATTGAGATGAGTATTAAAAATATCATAACGCCAGAGCTTGAAAAATTTGCCAGAGAAATAACCAACGGTAAACAGCAAGTAACCTCAGCAAGTAAAAGCACCGGCACTAAAAAAGAAATAACAAGTTTTGAAAGTACATTAACAGAGCCACAGCTCAAAATACTTTATGATGGTTTAAGAGATGGTAAAATTAAATTTATACACTCTGAAACCGATTTTAAGCAGTTTACAGCTATCTTTGAGAACAAACCAACTATTAAGCCGGTAAAATGGCTTAAAAATAAGCCTCAGCTCTTTTGTTTGTTGAATTATTTAATTGATAAGAATAAAATAACCGAGCCTGAGAGCCTGTACAATTTAATTGAAAAATGCTTTTTTGATAAACATGGCAAGCCTTTTCAAAATTTAAAACAGAGTTACAATACATTTATTAATGTTACTGAAAATATTAGATTTCATGATACAATAAATGATATTTTACTTAATGTTTTATCTGCTTAAATTTCTCTCTCATCTTTTACCTCTTTTACCTGTAAAGAAAGTAAAATAATATTTTTTCAGTTAGCTCTTAATTTTGCCTTTGTTATAACATTAACAGAGCTTGCAAGCTCATTTTATTAACTTAATTTTTTAATATAATGAGTAATGAAAATTTGAGTATTGAGCAGAGGCTTGAAAATATTGAGGCCTTACTCACAGCAACAAAAACGGTTTTAACCTTTGCTGAGGCTTGCATTTATACAGGTTACACAAAAAGTTTCATGTATAAGCAAACATCACAGGGTAAAATACCACACTACAAACCACAGGGCAAAATGATTTATTTTGAACGTGCCGAGCTTGAAAAATGGTTACTAAGAAACAGGATCAAACCGGCCTCAGAAATTGATGAACAGGCAAGCACCTATGTAACTCTTAATCAGAAAGGCGGTGCAAAATGATTTTAACCGATTATTACAAGGCCGAGAAACTACCTGAGAGCAAAAGCAAACTGAGGTATGATGTAACACAAAGCACCGGCAATTATGAGCCATTTGAAACAATAATGAGCAATAAAAAAGGCGAGCAGTTTTTTTATTATGGTGATGTGCCGGCAACCTTTAATGGCCATGTGAAACGGCAAGCAGAAAAATGTATCACCAAAGGTAAAAATATAAGCTCTGTATTTGTGCCAGATGTAACCTTGCTCTTTGCTTATGGTGATGTTAATGGCACGTTAGATGCCATTCTAATCAGTTTTAATGATACTTATACCATAATTGAAATATTTGTAGCCAGAGGCCAGAGAAACAACAAAAAAAGCCTGTATCAATTATTATGTGATGGTGAACTGCAAAATGAAATTGAAATACTGAGAAAAAATGCAAAGCAGTTACCAAAATAGTAACCAG